>CAZFYJ010000068.1:0-8738 GCA_964523215.1 uncultured Sphingomonadaceae bacterium
GATTGCCCGCCCAGCCGGCCCGTGCCAGTCGATGCTCGACATAGGGGCCGATCTCGTCCGCCTGCATCGGCTCCAGATGATGCGTCGCAATCACGCGCTGGCGCAGCTGCTCCAGCATGGGCGACATCAGCACATCGCGAAATTCGGGCTGGCCCAGCAGGAAGATCTGCAGCAGCGCCTGCCCGCCGAGCTGAAAGTTGGAAAGCATGCGCAGCTCTTCCAGTGCCGATACATCCAGGCACTGCGCCTCATCCACCAGCAGCAAGGTGCGCTTGCCGCTGCGGGCGACATCGCGCAGCCAGCCCTCGATCGCGCTCAGCACCTCGGCCTTGGCGCGCCCGCCTGTCTCGATGCCGAACTGATGCGCCACAAGCCGCAGCATGTCGTCCCCGCCGACCTGGGTGGACACCAGCTTGACCGCAAGCATGCGGGCAGGATCGATGCTGTCCATCAGATGGGCGACCAGCGTCGATTTGCCCGCGCCCACTTCACCGGTGATGACGATGAAGCCTTCACCCTGCGCAAGACCATAGCCCAGATAGGAGAGCGCCTTGCGATGTGTCCCGCTTTCAAAATAGAAGGCAGGGTCCGGCGTCAGCTGGAATGGCCGGGCGGTGAGGCTGTAAAATCGATCATACATGGTCTTGATGTCCCTTGTTCCCCAGATGGGCCCCAGTGCCGCGCGATCAGAAGCTGTAGCGCAGGCCGAGCGTTGCCGAGCCGAGCAGATCGCTGTTGACGCCATCCTGATCAAAGCTGGTGAGCGCAACGGCTGCCGTGCCGGTGAGGCGCGGCGCAAAGGTGCGGTAATAGGCCGCCGTGGCACCGGTTGCGAGCACATCGGGCGCGCCGAGCAGGCCGTTGTCGGTATAGCTGGCAAAGACCGAGCTATCGAAGCGCGAGCGCGCATCAATATCGGTGCCGAGGAACGCCGCGGCATACCAGGTCTCGTCGGTCACGCCATTGAGGCCGAACTGCCCCAGCAGCGCCGGTGCCAGATAACGCCTGCGATCATAGCCAAGGCCAAAGCCCATATTCCAGCCGCCCAGGCGCGTGGAGAGCGACGCCGCCACCCCGCGATTGCGATAATTGGCGGTCTGGATGCCGCCAAAGCTGTTGGCGAGACAGCCGCCGCCATCATCACCGAAAAAGCATCCGCCAAGGCCACCGTCGATCGGGTTGCGGAAGCTGTTGAACTGGGTCGGCAAGGCGGCAAGCCCGCTGCGCAACTGGCGGCCATAGCTGTTCACGCCATCATAGACGCCGATTTGCAGCGTGGTGGCATGGTTCGCCTGATAGCTGAACGAGCCGGTATAGACCGTGCTCTCATAGCGGCGACCGACCCGGGCCTCGAGCGCGGTGCGCGGGCTGGGACGCCACAGCACGCCGGCATCCCAGATCAGCCCATCGGTCTCATAGGCGAGCAGGCGCGGGCTTGCCGGATCCGTGACAAAGCGGCCTGAACTGTCCACGACCGGCACGCCAGTGGCATCGCGCAGGGCATCCCGCTGGGAGATTTCGATCTTCTCATAGCCCACGCCGCCCACAAGCGCGAGGCTGCTGCTGACCGGCAGGGTCACATCGCCGCGCACATATTTGCCTTCATAGCGCTGTGCCAGCTGACCAGCCTTTTCGCGCTCATAAGCGCCGCTGACCGACCAGCCAAAGGGCAGCGTGCCCGGCTGCATGCCGATGCTCGCGGTTGCCAGATGCGACGTCGAATCGTCATAAATGTCGAGCGGCGGCTGCCCCGGCAGCAGCGGATCGCGCGCCTCTGCCTCGACCCGGGTATAGCCGAAGCGATACCCGGCATTTGCCGAAAGCTCGCCGATCTGGGTGGTGACCGTCGGGCCGATATAGCCGGAATAGACATTGGCGGTGTTGGCCGCATCGCCCACCAGCACGCCGGGCGCCGCCCCACGGCCATCAAGCCGGGATCTGGTCGCCAGCGCACCCGCCTCGATGCTGACGGTGCGGGGCACGATTTCGACACGACCGCGCGCAATGCCGCTGATCACGTCCTGATCCGCCAGATCGCTGTCCCAGCCGATGCGACGTTCATAGCGCACCGAAAGCTGCCCTTCGGCCCGGCGCGTGGAAATGCCCGCATCGACACCGGCCGCAACCGTGGTGTAAGTCAGCACGTCGCCACCATTTTTGAGGTCGGCAGTCAGGATCTGCTGCACTTCGAGATAGGGCACGACATCGACCCGCGGCCCCTGGCGCGCATCCTCTGCCTTGCGACGCTGTTCGCCGCCTGAGCCTTGCGGCACCGGGGCGGATTCTCCAGCCGTATCGGCGACATCGTCATAGCCGAAGGACTGGGCCTGCGCAGCAGGCGCAACACCTGCCAGCAACAGCGCAGCAAGCGACAGCCCGCCTGGGCGCCGAGCGCTGAAAAACCGTGCCATAAGCTTATTCTCCATAGCCATAATAGGTTCCAAATTTGCGATCGCCGGGCGTGAACTTCACGCCGTTCAGCAGCAGCATCATCTCGTCGCAGGCGGCCATCAGGCCGATGGCGTCGCGCAGCGCGCTCTCCTTTGTCGTGTCGGCACGAACGACCATCAGCAGCTGGCCGACATGGGCTGAAAGCGCGATCGCGGGCGAGGCCGCGAGCACCGGGGGCGAATCGAAAATCACGATCCGGCCCGGCGCGGATTGGGTCAGCCGATCGATCACCTCGGCCGTATGGGCAGAGGCAAGATACTCGGTATCCCGGTTGGTCTGCTGGCCGGCGGGCAGCACCATGAGATTGGGAAGATCGGTCTGGATCAGGCAATCCGCCACATCAACGGCCGGGTCTGCCAGCGCGTCCATCAGCCCCCGGCCCGGCGTCAGCCCCAGCGCGCCGGGAACCGATGGCTTGGCGAAATCGGCATCGACCAGCAACACATCATGATCCCGCTCCTGCGCCAGCGAGAGCGCGAGGTTTACGGCGGTGAAGGTCTTGCCCTCGCCGGGATTGGCCGAGGCCACCAGGATCCGGTTGCCGCGCGGCACAGCAGGCGTGTTGCGCGCACCAAATGCCTTGCGCAGCAGGGTGCGCTTCACGATACGATATTCCTCGGCAAGGCCATTGATGGGGCCGCCAGGAATGATGTGGCCGCCTTTGGCCAGCTGATCGCGGTCGATCGTCTGCACCGGACCGCGCGCACCAATGGCATGGCCGGCGGGCGGCAGTGGTGCCATAGCGGCAGGCGCTGGTGCGGCTTCCGCTTGCATGACAGCCGGTGCCGCCACAGCCGGTGCCGCCACAGCGGGTTGCCCCACAGCCGGCACGGGTGACACAGATGGCGCGACCGGCGCGGATGGCGCAGGCTGAGGGGCGCTTTCGGGCATGCCGGGCCCCTTGAAGAAATCATCGAAATGATAGGCTTCCGCCGCGCGCTCCAGCATCGATTGGCCGGGCTTGGGGCGAATGGGCTCATGTTTGGTCATCGTCGTGTCGCCCCCTTTTCAGACCACGCTGCTGCGCTGGAAAATTTCGATCATGAGCAGCAGCACAAACAGGCCGACCAGCCCTGCCCCCGCCCCGCCGAGCCACACCAGCCGCTTGCGGCGCAGCGCACGCTGGGCATCGTTCAAAATTTCCGTGATGGAGCCGATCACCGGCAGCCCGCTCGACCGTTCAAGCTTGCTGGCGGTGGGATAAGTGGTTTCCAGCTGCCCCTTGGCAAAGGCCCCGGCCACACCCGCTCCAAGCGCGCCAAACAGCACCAGCGCCAGAAACAGCGGGCGATTGGGTTTTGATGGGGTGCGCGGCTTGCTCGGCGGATCGATGATTTCGACGCGCAGCGTATCGGCGCTGGTTTCGGCCTGGCCCCGCATGCGCACGATTTCGCGCTGCGCCAGAAGCTTGTCATACTGGTCCTTGAGCACCGTATAGTCGCGGTTGAGCCGGTCATATTCCGCCTGTGCCGCGGGCTCCTCGGCCATTTGCCCGGTCATCGCGGCAATTTCGGCCACCAGCTGGCTCTTGCGTGCGCCAAGCGCGGATGCAGTCGCCTGCTTTTCGGCGCGCACCGTCTGCAGCGAGGTATAGGCCGGGTTTGGCGTCGAGTTCATCCGTGCGCCACCGCCGCTGCCCTCGCGCGCGGCCTGGGCCTGCAGCGTGCCGATCTGGTTCCTTAGCGCAATCACATCGGGGTGCGCATCGGTCAGCCCGCGCGCGCGCATGCCGGCAAGATCGGCCTGCGCGGCTGCCAGCTGCTGGCGCGCCACGCCGCCGCCAACCGCGCTGATGCCCGGCGTGGAGATGGTGGGCGGTGTCGAGGCCAGCTGCCCATTGATCGCGGCGAGCGCACTTTGCGCCGAAACCAGCTGCGTATCGATCTGCGCCAGTTCAGAGCGCGCCGCCGCCAGCCGCGAGGTCGCCGATCCGGCACCAGGCAGAAGATTCATGTTCTTGGTTTCGAACGCCACCCGCTTTGCCTCGGCCTCGCGCAGCGCCGTTTCACGCTGCGTCAGCTGGGCATCAAGGAATTTGAGGCTTTCCTTGGCGTTCATCTGGCCGCCGCGGAGCTGCTCGTCACGAAACACGGTGATCAGCGAATCGACCACGCCCGATGCAAGCTTGGCATTTTCGGCGTCCGATTTGCCGCCAATGCCGATTTCACTGGAAATTTCAAAGATATTGTCCTGCTGGGCAACGATCTTGATCTTTTTCTGCAGCATGGCGGCTGCATCGGTCTTTTCGCGATCGCTCGCCCCCGATGTCACCAGGCCCGTTGCGACGGCCACCTTCTGGAGATTGCGGGTGGACAGCAGCGTCTGGCGGATCTGATCGATCTGCTTTTTCTGCGCGGCCACATCTGCCCCCACCCCTTCGGGCAGGACATTGTTGACATCAACCAGCAGTTTGGCCTGCGATTCATAGGTGTTCGGGATGCTCGCCACCGCCAGCCACCCCAGCAGCGCGACTCCCCAGGCAATCGCCATCGCGAGCCAGCGACGGGACCACACACTGTGTAGCGCGATGCGGAATTCTTCGTACAAACTGCCCATAAATCTTTGTCAAACCTGCAAATATTGGCCCCGCCGGAAGCGATCAGAACATGCTTTCGGGAATGATGATCACGTCGCCAGGCGCAAGGCGCACATTGGCCCGGCTATCGCCCTTCTTGAGCAGATCGCCGATGCGCAGCGCATATTCCTGCTGGCGGCCGGTCCCGCGATTATAGCGGATGAGGCGCGCCTTGTTGCCCGCGGCATATTCAGACAGGCCTCCCACCGCGATCATCGCATCGAGCAGCGTCATATTGGCGCGAAACGGCAGCGATGCAGGCTTTTCGGTCGCGCCGACAATGCGGACCTGCTGGCCAAAGGTGCCATTCGATTCCATCACGATCACGTTGACGATGGGATCCTTGATATATTGGCTGAGCTGCAGCTTGATGTCCTGGGCCAGCATCGTCGGCGTCTTGCCGACAGCGGGCATGTCCGTGATGAGAGGCAAAGTGATGCGACCATCGGGGCGCACCTGCACCTTGCCGCTCAGATCCGGGTTGCGCCACACAAAGACATTCAGCGCATCATCCGGCCCGATGCGATAATCCTCGCTTGGCCCCTCCTGCTGCTGCACGAACGAGGCGGGCGGAAGCTGTGCTCCGCCGCCGCTTCCAGCGCAGCCAGCCAGCGAGAGCGCGACGATGCTGGCACCTGCAATCAGCTGGGTCCGACGTGCAATCCTCATGGCAAAACCCTTTTGCATATCGTGGGCAACGCCATATCAGCCGGCCTGCCCGGCGCATGGCTCCCACCTATTCGCTCCCAGGCAATCGCAGAAAAGGGTGAAGATACAGTTAGGATTGATGATGTTGTCGCACGTCATGTGGCCGCACGTGCAGGGCGGATGGCCGGATGATGCAGGCCCGATGGAGGGTCAGGCTCTAGATGCCGATGACCCGTTCGGCCGGTGCGGGATGGCCGAGAAACGCCGCCGGGCTGGCCGTCGCACCATAGGCCCCGGCAAGAAAGATGGCGACGATATCGCCCACATCGGCGCGCGGCAGCGATATGCTGTCGCCCAGCCGGTCAATCGGGGTGCACAGGCAGCCCACCAGCTGCACCACCTCTTCGCCCGCAGCGCCGAATTTATGCGCCAGCGCAATGGGATAGTTGCGGCGGATGACCGTGCCGAAATTGCCGGTGGCTGCCAGCTGATGGTGCAGCCCGCCATCGGTGACCAGATAGGTCTCGCCATGGCTGATCTTGCGATCGACCACCCGGCACAGATAGACGCCCGCTTCTGCCACAAACCAGCGGCCCAGCTCGATGGCGAAATGGGTTTGCGCGAGAATGACGGGCAGCTGCGCGAATTTTTCGTCCAGCGCCGCCCCGATGGCCGTGATGTCGACCGCGCCATCACCATGGAAATAGGGCACGCCAAATCCGCCGCCAAGATTGACGTGCGCCGGCGCGTGGCCGGCCTCATCGGCAAGGCGCGCGGCAAGCGCCAGCGTTGCCGCCTGGGTTTCGATCAGATTGGCGGCATCAAGCGCCTGCGAGCCCGCAAAAATGTGAAAGCCCCGCCATTCCGCACCCGCATCGACCAGATGGCGCACCAATGCGGGCACGCGCGCTGCATCGACGCCAAAGGGCTTTGCGCCGCCGCCCATCCGCATGCCGGAGCCTTTGAGATCGAAATCGGGATTGACGCGCACCGCGAGCCGCGGCGCAAGGCCGAGCCTCTCGGCCTGGGCGAGCGCCCGATCTGCCTCGCCTTCGGATTCGAGATTGATGGTGGCGCCGGATTCGATGGCTGCGGCAAGCTCGCTCTCCTTCTTGCCCGGCCCGGCAAAGCTGATGCGGCGTGCATCCATGCCCGCCGCCGCGGCCTTGGCCAGTTCGCCTGCCGAGGCGACATCAAAGCCATCGACGAGCGGCGCCATCGCCGCCAGCAAATCGGGATGCGGATTGGCCTTGATCGCATAATGCAGCGACAGCCGGGGCGGCATGGCCGCGCGCAAAGCCCCAATCCGCTGGCGGATGATGCCCATGTCATAGACAAAGAGCGGCACCGCGCTTGCGGCCGCGAGATCAGCCGCGCGCATGCCCGCAATCAGCAGATGGCCATCGGCATCGGCAGCGAAATAGGGCGGCACCGGGCCCATCGGCTTCATGCCGCCATCTCCCGTGACGCCGCGGCGCGGGCGCGCATCTCTGCTTCGAGCGCAACGCGATCCAGCTTGCCATTGGGATTGCGCGGCATATCGGCCATCCACACGATCTGCTGTGGTTGCATGAAATTGGGAAGCTCGGCCTGGAGATGGGCGCGCAGCCTCGCCTCGCCATCCTGATCATTGCCGAGCGGCGCCGCGACCAGCCAGATGGCAGCACCCAGCGCTGCATCGGGCACGCCAAGCGCCACAGCCTCCAGCACCGCGCCGCTGCCGACCGCGGCTTCCTCGATCTCGGTCGGGCTGATGCGGTTGCCCGCACTCTTGATCATCGCATCATCGCGCCCGATGAAATAAAGCAGTCCGGCCGCATCGCGCCGCACCGTATCGCCAGACCAGACCGCCATCCCGCCATAGCGCGAGGCCGCAGGGGCAGTCCGGAAGCGCTGCGCCGTGCGTTCTGCATCCTGCCAATAGCCCTGCGCGACCAGAGGCCCGCAATGCACCAGCTCGCCCGGTTCGTCATCATCGGTGATGCTGCCATCCGGGCGCAGCACCAAAATCTGGGCATGCGGGATGGCGCGCCCCATCGAATCGGGGTGGCTGTCCACCAGCTCCGGTGGCAGATAGGTGGAGCGGAAAGCCTCTGTCAGCCCATACATTGGGTAGAGATCGGCATTGGGAAAGCTCTGCCGCAGGCGCATGACCAGCGGTCTGGTCAGCGCGCCGCCAGAATTGGTCATCCGCCGCATTGGCGCGACGGCCTCTGCCGGCCAGTCAAGCGCCATCAGCTGCACCCACAGGGGCGGCACCCCGGCCAGCGTGGTGATGCCGAGCGCAGCCACGGACTTCACCACATCGCGCGGCAGCAGATAATCGAGCGGGGCCACCGCAGCCCCGGCATACCAAGCCGAAAGCAACTGATTCTGCCCGTAATCGAAACTGAGCGGCAAGACCGCCAGCACCCGATCATCCTCGCGCAGATGCAGATAGGTGGCCACGCTTTCTGCGCCCAGCCACAGATTGGCGTGGCTCAGCATCACGCCCTTGGGCCGCCCGGTCGATCCGCTGGTATAGAGAATCGCCGCCAGATCGCCTGGCGCGGCGGCGGATGGTGGCAGGGCCTGTGCGCCCTCATCATCAAGCGCGGCGGAAAACATGGCTTCGTCGCTTGCCCGGCACTGGCCAAGATCCCCGGCCTCAAGCGTGGCAAGCCGCGCCGCCCCGCCAATCAGCAAGGCAGCGCCGCTATCGGCCAGGATGTGCCCGGCCTGCGCCCGCTTCAGCAGGGGATTGATCGGCACGTGGATAAGCCCGGCACGCGCGGCTGCCAACGGCAACACGCACGCAGACAGCGTCTTGTTCAGCCAGCTGGCGACACGATCGCCCGGCACCAGCCCTTGCGCCAGCAGCCAGGCCGCGCCCCGGCCCGCCATTTGGTCCAGCGCGCCATGCGTGATAATGCGGCCCTTCACGATGATCGCCGGTGCGTCGCGTTCCCCCCTCAAGGTCAGGTGATCGAGCGGCAAAGAAGCGGGGGCCTGGGAACTTATGGTTAAGATGTTCGTCATATATGCCTGTCTTGCGGTCCTGCACAGGGGCCAGCACATCCGGGGC
>CAZFYJ010000069.1:0-8729 GCA_964523215.1 uncultured Sphingomonadaceae bacterium
GCAGCACGAAGTCGAAGCCCCAGTCGTGGAAGCCGAGCTTCTCCAGCGTCTCGAACCCGTGGATGATGCCGCGCCCGCCGCAGCCGCGGCCAACTTCCGGCCCGCCCAGCTCCATGGCGAACACGCCATCGCGCTGAAAGCAGACATCCTCGATGCCGATGTCCTCGCCTGCCAGCTTTTTCGCGCTCGATGTCTCGATGATCGACGGCGTGGATTTGCCCCCGAACAGGAGGCTTGTGGTGTCGCTTTTCGGGTCGCAGCCGATCAGCAGGACGCGCTTGCCCTGTTGCGCCATCATGTATGAGAGATTGGCGAGCGCAAAGCTTTTGCCGCTGCCGCCCTTGCCATAGATGGCGATGATCTGCGTGTCTTTCTTGATGCTGCCCTGATGCACGGGATCCGGCTCCAGCGCGGCTTCCTGGCGCAAGGCCACATTATCGAGCATGCTCATGCGCACATCCCCCAATCGAGCACCATTTTCAGGCAGTGCGGATCATCAAACGCCTGCGGATAGGCAGTCTTTGCCTCGCTTGCGGGCGCGATGCGACTGATCATGCCGCCCAGATCCAGGCTGCCTGCCTCAACCAGCGCGTGAACGGAGCGGAGGTCTTCTGCCTGCCATTCGGCAGCGACCCGCAACCGCGCCTCGCGCAGAAAGGCGGGAGCAAAGGCAAAATGGAGCGGCTGATCGTAAAAGCCGGCCAGCACCAGTTCCCCGCCCTTGGCCAGTCGTGCGATCAGGGCATCGATTGCGGCAGCATCGCCGCTCGCGTCATAGATGTTGCGATAATCATGGCGATCATCATCTTCGGGGCGCACCACGACATAGCCCTTTGCGCCGCTGTGCCGCGCCGGATTGGATTCCCACACAACCGGCGCGGGCGCGCCTGCCGCCATGGTCAGCCGGGCCAGCATGCGGCCAAGCACGCCATGGCCGACGATCAGCTGTGGCAGCTCTCCCCGGCTGATGGCATGGAGTGCCGTTGCCGCCAGTGCATAGAGGATGCCCGCTTCTGCGAGTTTTTCCGAAATCGGCAACGCCTTGGCCGAAGGCACGATCAGCGTCCGGGCAGCGCCACCAAAAAGGCCTCGCACATCGGCAAAGCCGTTTGATCCCGGGACGAACACCCATTCGCCGATCCGCGCCCTGTGTGCATTGCCTGCATCCACGATCCGGCCGACCGACTCATAACCCGGCACCAGTGGATATCCCATGCCGGGAAAGGCGGGCATGCGCCCCTGCCACAGCAGCTTTTCCGTGCCGGTGCTGATCCCGCTATAGTGAATGTCCACGCGCACATCATCATCACCCATGCTTTTCAGCGGTGTTTGGCGCAGCATGAGCGCACCGGGGGCGTCGATGATGATGGCAGGACTCAGCAAAATTTCCTCATCTCATTGCGGCTCCTCTGGCTGCCGGGGGTGCAGTGAGGGACTCTCTCATATGTCAGCCTAGTATGACAAAAATAAATGTCAATTTATTTGGACAATTCATTTTCGGGCAGCCAGTGCCCCCGTGATGATGGGGAGCGGGGTTGCAATGCGGCTGACCCGCGAAAAGCCCGCTTCTTTCAGCATGTTCATGAGCGCGCGCGCGCTGCGCGGGCGGCCTGATCGCATCGCCCACAGGTATAGCCCGAAATAGGCGTCTCCCATGCGGGCCGCGCCCGGCTCCTCGGCAAATGGCTCGACGATGAGGAGGGTTCCGCCCCGGGGCAGCGCCTCCAGGCACGCCCGCAGCAGGTGCTGCGCAACCTCATCATCATGATCGTGCAGGATGCGCACCAGGCTGATCAGATCATAGCCGCCGGGCAGTGGCTGGTCCCGGAAACTGCCGGGGTGCAGCGCAACGCGATCGGCGATTCCCGCCTCCGCCAAGCCCGGCTGGCCCGCTGCAATCACGGGCGGCAGATCAAACAGGCCAAGCCTGAGCGCCGGTGCCGCGACCGACGCGGCAGCGAGAAAGCGCCCCGATCCGCCGCCCACATCCAAAAGTGCGATGTGCCTGGCGAAATCATATCGCCCGACAATCTGGGCGTGCACCATTGGCTGAGTCGCGGCCATCAGCGCGGAATAAGCGGCCGCAACGTCATGCGGCCCGGCCGGATCGGGCGCATAGTGCCAAAAGGCGGAGAGCGCGGTTTCGTGCGCGCGGTCATCGCGCAGCAAGGCGAGCGGATCGGCGAGGTCGCGATAGAGCAGGGCATGATGGCGCACCATGGCAAACACGCCGGGATTGGCGGTGAGGGCGGCCCCAGCCTCGCCCAGAATCCACAGCATCGGCTGCGGCGACTCGACGAGCCGCAAGGCCGCTGCGCCACGCAACAGGCGCTCTGCCGCTGCTTGCCCCAGCTGCGCATGCTGCGCGACGGCCGCCAAGCTGCGCGGCTGATCGGCGAGAAAGGGAAACAGGTCTGCCTCGACGCACGCGTGCAATATCTGCGAATAGACAAAGCCCGCGACAAGATCGAACTGCGCCGCCGCCTTGTGCCTGACGATACGACGGATCAGCGGGATCCGGCTGGCCCAGGATTGAAAGCCCGGGCGGGCAAGAAGCTGATTGCGCCACAGTGCCAGCCGCGTGCGCAGGCTGAATCCAGGGTCATCAATGTCAATTGAGTGAGACATATTATTCTGTCCAATTATGTGGACTTCTGATAGCCTGCGGTCAAACCGTAAAATTGCAGCGCCACAGCGTTGCGCCCGTTGCCCGCATCGCGGCCTCGTTGCCCGGCGTCGCCACAGCAGGAGTGAAGGCCATTGCCGACAATCATCCGATTCTGATTGTTGGTGCCGGCATGGGCGGGCTGGCCGCTGCGATTGCGCTGGCCGCGCGTGGTGCCGCCGTCACCGTGATCGAAAGCGCCGATTCGCCGGGAGGGAAAGCGCGGCAGCTGATGCTCGGAACGGTTCCCATCGATGCCGGGCCGACAGTGTTCACAATGCGCGATGTGTTCGATTCGCTGTTCGAAATGGCGGGTGCGCGGCTGGATGACGAGGTGCGCCTTGCGCCGTGCACACTGCTTGCCCGCCATGCCTGGGACGCCGGACGGCAGCTTGACCTCCATGCTGATGCCGACGCGAGCGAGGCCGCCATTGGCGATTTTGCCGGGGCCGAGGCCGCCGCCGGTTTTCGCAGCTTTTCAAAGGAGGCGCGCCGCGTTTTCGAGGTTGTGGACCGCCCCTTCATGCGATCGGGAAAGACCAATCCGCTGGGGCTGATGTGGCGAATCGGCCCGTGGCGGCTGGGTGCGCTGCACGCCATTCGCCCTTATGAAAAGCTGTGGGCTGCACTGTGCCGGCACTTTGCCGATCCGCGCCTGCGCCAGCTGTTTGCCCGTTACAGCACCTATTGCGGCTCGTCCCCGTTTCAGGCCCCCGCCACGCTGATGCTGATTGCCCATGTGGAACAACGCGGCGTATGGGCAATCGACGGCGGCATCACAGCACTGGCCGACGCGATGGAGCGGGTTGCACGCAGGCTGGGCGTGCAGTTTCGCTATGGCGCCGCGGTGCAGCGGATCATGACGGCGCAGGGACGGGTATCGGGTGTTGCGCTTGCACATGGCGAGCAGCTGGCCGCGAAGCAGATCATCTTCAATGGCGATCCGGCAGCGCTTGCTGGCGGCCTTCTGGGCGATGCCGTGCGTGCTGCCACGAGACCGGCGCGGGCTGCCACCCGTTCGCTTTCGGCGCTCGTCTGGCTGGTGCGGGCGCAGGCGCACGGCTTTCCGCTGGCGCACCATAATGTCTTTTTTTCAGACGATTATCGGCGCGAATTTGCGGAGCTGGCGGCGGGCAGCGCGCCCTCCGGGCCAACCGCTTATGTCTGCGCGCTCGATCGCGGCTTTGGCGCGCAGCCGCACGGCCCGGAACGGTTTCAGATCATCGTCAATGCGCCTGCCAATGGCGACGGGTGTGACATGGACAGCGAGGAGAAGGAACGATGCACGGCAATCATGCTGAAGCGGCTGCAGGCATGCGGCCTGAGGCTGGACGCGCCCTTGCGGCACATCATGCTGACCCCGCACGATTTCGCAGCCCGCTTCCCGGGGACGAGTGGAGCCCTTTATGGACGGGCCTCGCACGGCTGGGCGGCGTCCTTCCTCCGGCCCGGCAGCCGGACGTCGATCCCTGGGCTTTATTGCGCGGGCGGGGCGACGCATCCTGGCGCGGGCGTGCCGATGGCCGCCTTGTCGGGCATGCTTGCGAGCCAGGCCCTGCTGGACGACCTGGTTTCGATGCGCACGTCCCGCCACAAGGCTATCGCTGGTGGTATGTCGATGCACTCAGCGCCGACGAAGCCTATGGCCTGACCGTCATCGGCTTCATCGGCAGCGTCTTTTCGCCATATTATCTGCGCTCTGGCCGCCATTGTCCGCTGGATCACAGCTGCCTCAATGTCGCGCTTTATGGCGGGCGCGGGGCGCGCTGGGTGATGACGGAGCGCGGCGCAGGCGACACGCGCCAGTCGCCCGATGCGCTCGTGATCGGGCCCAGCGCGATACGATGGGATCGCAACCGCCTGATCATCGAGCTGGAAGAGCGCGACATCAGGCTCGGCATTCCGTGGCGCAGGCGGGTGAAAGGGCGGATCGAGCTCGAGCCTGAAATGTGGAACGAGCGCAGCTTTCAGCTTGATCCCGATGCGCGGCACATGTGGCATGCGCTTGCCCCGCGTGCGCACATCAAGGTGGTGATGACAGAGCCGGCGCTGACATGGGAGGGCCATGGCTATCTTGACAGCAATCACGGCAGCGAACCGATCGAAAGCGGCTTTCACAGCTGGCACTGGTCGCGGGCGCATTTGCGGCGCGACGTCGCGGTCGCCTATGAAGGCACACGGCGCGATGGCAGCCGCTTTGGCAGCGCCCTGCGTTTCGATGCGAGCGGCACGCCGCATGAAGAAGATCTGCCGCTGGTCGCTCCGTTGCCGCGCACGCGCTGGGCGCTGCATCGCCAGACCCGCGCTGACAAGGGTTATGCCCGCGTCATCAAGACGTGGGAGGACGCCCCCTTTTATGCGCGCACGGCGCTTGGCATGCGGCTCTTTGGTGAGGCTGTGACCGCAGTGCAGGAGAGCATTTCGCTCGATCGGCTGGTGCACCCGGTGATGCCGTTCATGCTGCCCTATAAAATGCCCCGGGAGGCCGGGTAACGCGTGTGGCGCGCGTCTTGGTCAAGGATTTGGGTTCGTGTCCGATTGCTCCGGCGTGCGCTCTGCGGCCTTTTCCTTGTCTTTCGCAATTTCACGGTTGATCGACCATAGCTGCTGAAAGCCGATGCCCAGCGCGATCACGCCAAAGACGACAATTTCGATCCAGCCCAGATTGTCCCAGGGGCCTGTGTGCATTGCCTGCCTCCATCGCATACCCACCGTTCAGGATATGGTTCAATTTAGGCCATATTGTGCGCGGTGGCAAATGACATGATCAGCTCTGCAGCCCAGCCGGGTGCCTCCTCATGCGCCAGATGGCCCAGGTCGGCGGCCGTCTCCATGCGGGCAGCGGGCATAAGGTCTGCGGCTGCGCGCACGGCGCTTTCGGGGATGGCGCTGTCCCCATGCGGGTGGACCAGCAGCACTGGCACTGCCAGTCGCGGCAGGCTAGCCTTCAGCGGTTCCAGCTGCCAGTTTGCCATCATGCGGATCGCCCCATCGACATGGCCTGAGCAGCGAAATAGCCGGTGATAAAGTGCAGCGGTTTCGGCACTGATCTGCGATCCGGTGGTGCGGCGCAGAAAGCGCGCGACATCGCTCGGGCTGCCGGCGAGGCGCGAGAGGATCACCGAGACGAACGGATTGGTGAAGAGCATCCGGGCAAGCTGGGGAAAAAGGCGCGCTGCAAGCCCCGGAAACGGCATCAGCGCCGGGGCCAGCCCGATGAGCGGTGCATCAATCGGCCGATCCAGCATCAGCTGGGCTGCAATCGCTGCGCCTGCCGAATGCCCGACGATCAGCGCAGGCCTCGCTCCCAGCGCGTCCATCAGCGCAGCGATCGCGCTCGCCATTTCCGGCAGGCCCGGCGCACGTGCGAAATTGGGCCGGGTAAAGCCGTGCCCCGGCAAATCAGGTGCGATCACATGATGATGCGGTGCCAATAGCGGCATCACATCCCGCCAGCTGTGCGTCGCAGCCCCGGTGCCGTGGAGCAGCAGCGCCACCGGCAGGCGCTCGTCTCCCATTCGCTGCACATGAAACCGATAACCACCTGCGTCGACAAAACGGCTTGCCGCATGATGGGGCCAGCTTGCCCGTTCCCGCGCCCAATCCGGATAGCGGCCGCTCATGGCCTGGTGGGCTCGCCCGCCGCCTGGCCCACCGCCTCAATGGCGCGCACCATTGCCGCACTTTGTGCCTGCGGCAGCGGCACATAGCGGGCAGCCAGTGCGGTGGCGAGCCCTGCTGCCTCTTCTCGCGGGCGGGGGGAAATGTCGATCACGATGCTGCGCAGGCCAGCCGCGGCGATCTGGCGGGCGACCTGCTCGCTCTCGCTGATGGCTTCGGCGCGCCCGGCGGTGCCATCGATGCGCATATTCGCCTTGCCATCGGTCAATATGGCGATTGTCGGGGTCTGGCCGCGCTTGATCGCGGCATCGGCAAGCCCGCGGGCGGCCATCAGCCCGGCGGCGAGCGGCGTGCCGCCACCGCCCGGCAATATACTGAGGGCACGGCGTGCACGCGTCAGCGATCGGGTGGGGGGCAGCAGCAGCTCCGCCCCGCTGTGCCGAAAGGCAATCAGCGCCACCTGTGCGCGCTTGACATAGGCCTGTGCCAGCATCAGTTCGATTGCGCCTTTGGCCTCGGCAAGCCGCGCCAGTGCGGCCGATCCCGATGCATCGACGACGAAGATGGTCAGCGTTTCGCGCCGCTCCTCATAATGCCGGATGCGCAGATCGTCGCGGCGGATATCCAGCAGCCGTGCGGCATCAGGCGCAGCGCCCTTGCGCCGCACCCGCTGCCATGGTGCTGCGGCCATGAGTGTCGGCAAGAGAGCGAGCCGCTTGCCATGGCCGGGCATGCCGGGCCGGCTGCCAAGCGGGCGGCCACGCATGGCGGATTTGCTCCGTTCGCCCGCGCGCCCGCTCTGCACACGCCCGCGGCTGGCGCGGCTGCTCAGCTGATCGAGGATATGCGCCGGGATGGCAGCGGCAGCGGCAGCCAGCAGAATATCGTCCGGCAGTGGATCGTCAGTCCGGCTCTTGCGATCAGCGCCGTTGTCATCCTGCGGCCCCTTGTCGCCCGGCTGTTCGGCTGGCGGCACCGGTTCCTGATCGGCATCGCTGATCGGCCAGCAGGTTGCGCGCGGCGCCAGCACCAGCCGCACGGCAGCTGCAACATCTGCGTCGCTCGCATCAGGCCGGCCATGCATCGCAGCATGCGCAGCTGCGCAGCGTTCAGCAAGAATGAGGGCACGCAGCGAACCGATTCCCAGCGCCGCAGCGGTTGCCGCAATGCGCATCCGCTGTGCATCCGACAGGGTTGCGACCGAAAGCGCCTGCGCGATCGGTTCGTCAAGAATATGGACAGTGCGCGCCCGGGAGAGATCACATTGAAAGGCGCAACGTTCGAGCAAGCGGGCAGGTGGCGCCTCATCAGGTTCGCTGCCATCGTCGAGCATGATCGCTGCGCAGTGGCCAGCGTCCATGGTGGCCGCGATCTGCGCTGCGGTTGCGTCCGGCAGCCGCTCTGCCATGGGGATGATCAGGACGCCGCCGCGCACTTCATCGAGCAGGCCGGGTGCGCGAATGCGCTGGCCCGTGGCAAGTGTTGCCGTCAGATCAAGCCCGCCCAGCAGGCGATCCTGATCGATTGTTGCGGGCATGCGCCGCACCGGCATCCGTGCAACCAGCAGCATGCGCGCAGCATCGATCAAGGCATCGCGCACTGGCCCCGCGCCGCGCAGCACGATTCCGCCAAAGCCCAGCGGCTGCTGCATGAACAGGCGCAGCGCACATGCCGCATCCTCCGCTGGATCGGAGGCCGTGGCTGTCGTCAACCGAACAGCTCCGTCAGCGCCCGCTCGATGCGGACGGTCGATCCGGTTTCATCGAGCACGTTGCGGCGCAGGCGATGGCGCAGCGCCATCGGCGCGATCGTGCGGATGTGCGATCGCGTCACGGATTTTGCCCCGCCAAGGGCCGCCAGCGCACGGGCCCCGCGCATTACGGTCAGCTCGCCGCGCAGCCCATCCGCGCCGACATGCTGGCACAACATCGCGATATCGCGCAGCGCGTCATCGGGCGTTGCCACATCGGGCAGCGCCTTTTTTGCGCGGGCAATGCGCCGCATCACCTTGCCATCCTCGGGTGCCCAGCGGGCTGCGAATCCAGCCGGATCGCGTTCCTGCTCGGCGCAGCGCATCATGATCTCGACCCGGTCATCAAGCGATTCGGGTGTGCGCACCTCAACCGAAAGGCCAAAGCGATCAAGCAGCTGCGGCCGCAATTCGCCTTCTTCCGGATTGCCGCTGCCAATCAGCACGAAGCGGGCCGGATGACGCACCGAAAGCCCGTCGCGCTCCACCAGATTTTCGCCCGAGGCCGCAACATCGAGCAGCAGATCGACAACATGATCCTCCAGCAGGTTGATCTCGTCGATATAGAGAAAGCCGCGATGTGCCCGTGCGAGCAATCCGGGCTCGAACCGCTTTTCCCCCGCGGCCAGCGCACGCTCCAGATCGAGCGAACCGACAACGCGGTCTTCGCTCGATCCCAATGGCAGATCGACG
>CAZFYJ010000070.1:0-2389 GCA_964523215.1 uncultured Sphingomonadaceae bacterium
CCATCAGGGCCAATATGTGATTGTCTCGCCCGGCCAGCGGCTGACCGTGGTGCGACTCGGTGTGTCCACGCGCGCGCAAATGGCCAATGTGCGCAACAGCCTGGCAGAGCTGATGCGCCGCTATTGATGGGCAGTTGCTGATCGGATGCGCAGCTGCGCGTCAGTGTGTCAGCGCGTCAGCGAATGATGCTGCGCCCGCTGTTGGGATAATAAGGCCGCAGCACCGGGTCACGCTCGCGCAGGCCCTGCCCCACGGGTTTGCGCACGGCCTGCGGATCGATCGGGCTCAGGAACGAGACGCCGAACTTGCCCGGTTCGGACCACATGACCCGCGCGGCCACCTCGCCAATGTTGCGCAGCTCGATCATGATATCGCTGCCCGCTGGCGGTGATTTTTTTGATTCGGCCAGCAATCCGCCTGCCGAAAGATTGCGCACGCGCACCTCAAAGCCCTTGGCTTCGCCTTTCACCGTCACAATCGCCCCGAGGAACAGCGAATCGCGCTTGGCTGTGCGCTGTGGCTGGGCGGCGTTGCCGTCAGGCGGAAAATCGGCGTCGAAAAAGCTCATGCAAACCTCTGCTGTCCGGTCGTGCATTCATAGCCGATGGGCATTGCCAAAATGTAAATGGGATGATCGATCTCACGCGGCGCGCAATCTCACGCGGCGCGCGCACCTGGCGCGGAATGGTCAGTCCTCGCGGGATACGCGCTCGCGCCGTTCGTGCCGCTCCTGCGCCTCGACCGTCATTGTCGCAATCGGCCGCGCCTGCAGGCGTTTGAGCGCAATCGGCTCCCCCGTCACCTCGCAATAGCCATATTCCCCATCATCGATCCGGCGCAGCGCTGCATCGATCTTTGCAATCAGCTTGCGCTGCCGATCGCGGGTGCGCAATTCGATCGACCAGTCGGTTTCGCTCGATGCGCGATCTGCAAGATCGGGTTCGCGCAGCGAATCCGCCTGCAGCTGGTTCAATGTGGTTTCGGCCTCGGCCAGAATGTTGCGCTTCCAGGTGAGCAGCAGGGCACGGAAATAATCCTGCTGCCGGGGATTCATGAACGGCTCGTCGTCGGAGGGAACATAATCCCCGCTGCCAATTTCACTGTGGGGTGGAACATCAAATCCGTTCGCTTCACCCATGTCCCCGCCCTTTTGCTGTCAAGGTTTGCAACCAGTTGGCTGCCAACTGGCGCGCCTATAGCTGCGAGCCATCGGCCGCACAAGGGGAATAAGGGCCTGGTCGGCTTGGCCGTCGCTGGCCGGTTCGGCTCGCCTGTGGCCAGCCTGATTCGCGCCATGCCGAGCGCGGCCTCATGGCCGGCTGCTGCGCCTGCGTTAACCATATTTGCAAAGGCTGTTCGGCAGCAGGGCGGAAGAATCGGGCCAAAAGCCGTTCAGGAACGGGACAGTCCCGCAATCAATGCTTTGGATGATGCGCTTTTTTTTCGTTGGAGCGCAGGAAACAGAGTTAACGGAATTGCGGGCCGGACCCTCCCCTGTGCACAACGGTGCGACCAAATGGCGGGCATTGCCGGTGACGGCGCTGCCCCGACAAAAGAAAGTGGATTTATGTCTGTACGGATGGCTCTGGCAAAACTCTGCGCCTGCACTTGCGGTGGCGCACTGATTGGCGGCGGTGCCGTCTATACGACGGATGCGCCGGCCCGCGCCCAGGTCAGCACGGTCAAAAAGGCCGCCGTCAAGCGCAAGGTTTACAAGCGCGTTTACAAAAAGGCAGCGGCAAAACCCCGCACCGTGAAGCGCGTGCGCCGTGTGGTCACCACCACCCGCACCACCACCACCCAGGGTGGCGGCGGCACCACTGTGGTCATCAACCAGGCAGCAGCGGCCCCGGTGCCTTATGTTCCGCTGCCGATGATGCCGCAGGGTGATTTCGGCGGCGGCGGCAGTGCCCCGATCGTGATTGGCGGCGGCGGTGGCGGCTTCTTCGGCGGCGGCGGCGGCTTCTTCGGCGGCTTCTTCGGTGGCGGCGGTGGCGGCGGTGGCGGCGGTGGCGGCCAGATCGTCATCACGTCGACGACCAGCGGCGGCAGCACCTCGACCTCGGGTGGCAGCACCTCGACCGGCGGCTTCACATCCACCACGTCGACGGGCGGCAGCTCCACCTCGTCGGGCGGGATCACTTCGACCTCCACGTCATCGACTGGCGGATCGACCACGTCCACAGGCGGCGTCAGCACATCCACGGGCGGTGTTTCGACATCAACGGGCGGCGTCAGCACATCCACCGGCGGTGTTTCGACATCGACGGGCGGCGTCAGCACTTCGACGGGCGGCGTGACAAGCTCTTCCTCGTCATCGAGCAGCAGCTCGTCCAGCTCGTCCTCGTCATCGTCCAGCTCGTCCTCGAGCAGCAGCTCGGGCGGCTC
>CAZFYJ010000070.1:2489-8699 GCA_964523215.1 uncultured Sphingomonadaceae bacterium
GGCTCGTCCAGCAAGGGTGACGGCGGTTCCTCGTCCAGGGGCGGCTCGTCCAGCAAGGGCGATGGCGGTTCTTCGTCCAAGGGCGGCTCGTCAGGCGGCTCCAGCGGCGGTTCATCGGGCGGCTCTTCGTCCAGCAGCTCGGGCGGCAGCAGCTCGTCTTCGTCATCGTCTTCGTCCAGCTCCTCGTCGAGCAGCTCCGGCGGGTCGACCTCAACCTCGGGCGGGGCAACCTCCAGCGGCGCGACCAGCAGTGGTGCCAGCGGTTCGAGCTCATCGAGCGGCGGCAGCTCCTCCAGCTCGTCGTCATCGGGCGGCAGCAGCAGCACGTCGAGCGGGGCAACTTCCAGCGGCGCAACCTCGAGCGGAGCAACCAGCGGCGGCAGCACCTCCAGTTTTGGAGGCTCGACCAGCAGCTCGTCCTCGTCCAGCAGCTCGAGCAGCTCTTCGTCGAGCAGCAGCTCGTCGGGCGGTTCCTCAGGCGGCAGCACCTCGTCGGGCGATCCGGTTGATGTGCCCGCGCCACCGATGGTGATCCTCTTCGGTGCAGCAGCAGCCGCGCTGGTTGCGCGCCGTCGCCTCGCCAAGAAGGAAGGCAGCGTCGCCGCCTGATCCGGTCATCGACTGCCCGCACTGGGGCAAATGGGTGGCGTTCCACAGCGGATCGCCACCCTTTTTTCTGTGCCGCCATAACGGGCTTGCCTGATATGGCGCGTGCCGCCATAGCGGCGCGATGCACGATATTCGCTTGATCAGAAACGATCCGGACGCCTTTGATGCCGGGCTCGCCAGGCGCGGGCTGCCCGCAATGGCTGCGATGCTGCTGGCCGAAGACGAAAGCGTGCGCAAATCCGTGCATGCGGCCGAAACCGCGCAGGCACAGGCCAATACCGCGGCAAAGGCGATCGGTGCTGCGATGGGCGCAGGTGATCGGGATCGCGCCGAAGCGCTGAAGGCGGAGGTTGCCCAGCTCAAGCAGAGCCTGCCCGAGCTGGAGGAAAGCGCGCGCCGAGCCGCGATCGAATTGCGCGCCAAGCTCGCCGTGATTCCCAATCTGCCGGCCGCCGATGTGCCCGATGGTGCGGACGAGACCGACAATGTGGAGCTGATGCGCCATGGCGAGCAGCCGGCCTTTGCCTTTGCCGCAATCGCGCATGATCGGCTGCCGCCAGCGCTCGGGCTCGATCTGGAGACGGCAGCTGGCGTTTCCGGGGCGCGCTTTGCCTATTTGCGTGGCGGCCTTGCACGGCTCAATCGGGCGATCGGCCAGTTCATGCTCGATCTGCACACGCGCGAATTTGGCTATGTGGAGGTCAATCCGCCGCTCTTGGTGCGTGATGAGGCATTGTTCGGCACGGGGCAGCTGCCCAAATTTGCCGAAGATCTGTTCCAGACCACCGATGGCCGCTGGCTCATCCCCACAGCCGAGGTAAGCCTGACCAACATCGTGCGCGAGACGATCCTGAGCGAGGCGGAGCTGCCATTGCGCTTCACCGCGCTGACCCCCTGTTTTCGCTCCGAGGCGGGATCGGCCGGGCGCGATACCCGCGGCCTCATTCGCCAGCACCAGTTTGAAAAGGTGGAGCTGGTCAGCATCACGCAGGCCGACACGTCGGCGGCGGAACATGAACGGATGACGCACGCCGCCGAAACGGTGCTGCAGCGGCTGGAGCTGCCCTATCGCCGCATGCTGCTGTGCGCAGGCGATATGGGCGCAAGCGCGACCAAGACCTATGATCTGGAGGTGTGGCTGCCGGGCCAGAGTGCCTATCGCGAGATTTCCAGCTGTTCGAACTGCGGCGATTATCAGGCGCGGCGGATGAATGCGCGCTATCGGCCCGCCGGAGAAAAGGGCACGCGTTTCGTGCACACGCTGAACGGCTCTGCGCTGGCCGTGGGGCGCACGCTGGTCGCCATCATGGAAAATTATCAGGACGCCGATGGCAGCATCCGGGTGCCATCCGCGCTCATCCCCTATATGGGCGGCGTGACCCGGCTGGAGGCAGGCAGCTGATGCGCATACTTTTGACCAATGACGATGGCATCAATGCGCCCGGCCTTGCCGTGCTGGAGTCGATTGCCGCCGAACTGGCCGACGAGCTGTGGGTCTGCGCACCGGCCGAAGAGCAATCGGGCGCGGGCCATTCGCTCACGCTGAGCCGCCCGGTGCGCGTGCGCAAGCATGGCGAGCGACGCTTTTCGGTGACGGGCACGCCGACCGATGCCGTCATGATGGCGTTGGGCAAGCTGATGCCGGAGCCGCCCGATCTGCTGCTGTCCGGGGTCAACCGCGGGGCCAATCTGGGCGACGACATCACCTATTCAGGCACCGTATCGGCCGCGATCGAAGGCGCGCTGGCGGGCATCCGATCGATCGCGCTGAGCCAGGTCTATGCCCGTGAGGGGATGGGCGACACGGTCCCCTTCGCGGCCGCGCAAGCGTGGGGGGTGCGGGTGCTGCGGCCGTTGCTCGATATGGCGTTCGACCAGCGCACGCTGATCAACATCAATTTTCCGCCGCTGCCCGCTGATCAGGTGCAGGGCGTGCGCGTGGTGCGGCAGGGCTTTCATGATTATGGGCGCGGCTCGATCGTTGAGGGCACGGATCCGCGCGGCTATCGCTATTATTGGTTCGGGCTGCACGCGATCGAGCACACGCCGGGGCACGATACCGATCTTGAGGCGATTGGCGATGGCTATATTTCGGTGACCCCATTGCAGCTGGACATGACGCACGGGCCTGCCCTCGCCCGGCTTGACGAGCGGCTCGGCACGCTGTGAGGGCGGGGGCGGGCCAGCGGCTGATCGGCCGCATGCACGCCGTCCGGATGGCCATCCCCCTTGCGCTCGGTCTCGCCCTTGCCGGGTGCATTCCCACCAGCCGCATTCCGCCTCCGCAAGCCGAAAGCAGCGGGCAGAGCGGGAATGGCGCGGGGCCGCAATCGCCCCGGATCGAGCCGGATATGGGCGCGATACTGAGCGAACCCGGCGCCCCCACAATCGGCACGCCTGCGGCTGTTGTGGTGGTGCCCAATGCCACCACTGTGCCCAACGGGCGCTATATTGTGCAGCCGGGTGACACGCTGCGCGGGATCGGCAATCGCACCGGCGTGGGTTCCGAGGCACTGGCCCGGGCCAACGGGCTGATGCCGCCATATGTCATCCAGCCAGGCCAGCAGCTGCGCGTGCCGGGCGGGCTCTATCATTTGGTGCGCGCAGGCGAGACGGGCATTGCCATTGCCCGCGCCTATGCGGCTCCATGGTCGGAGATTGTCGCGCTCAATGGCCTTGAAGCGCCCTATATCCTGCGCATTGGCCAGCGGCTGATGCTGCCGCAGAGCGAGCGCGGGCAAACGCTGGAGGAGCGTGCGGCCGCCTTTGCGCTCGATATCGGCGATGCCGAAACCGGCAGCCAGGGTGCGGTTGCAGAGGGCACACGCCCGGCGCCGCCCGTTGTTGCGGCTGGGCGCGGCAGTGGCATCTCCGGCCCGATTGCCGAGCCGACCAGCTTTTCCGGCCGCTTTGCCTGGCCGCTCAAAGGTTCGATTCTTGCCCGCTTTGGTCCGCTGGGCGGCGGCAAGGTGAACAGCGGGCTGGATATTGCCGCCCCGCGCGGCACCCCGGTGCGCGCCAGCGCGGAGGGCGTGGTTTCCTATGCGGGCGATGAAATCGCGGTCTATGGCGGGCTGATCCTGATCACCCATGGCAATGGCTGGGTCAGCGCCTATGGCCATCTTGATCGCATCGATGTGGTGCGGGGCCAGAAAGTGGCGGCAGGCACCATCATTGGCCTTTCGGGTGCAACCGGGCAGGTGCAGACGCCGCAGCTGCATTTCGAGCTGCGCCGCAATCGCCAGCCGGTCGATCCGGCCACACAGCTTCCGCGGCCATAATGGCTCGCCTGACAGCGGGGCCCGGCGCGCGCAACATGCGCGTTGCAATGGCCGCGCCCGGCCCCTAACGGCTGGCCATGACCCAGCAGAGCGATTCCATCCTCATCATCGATTTCGGCAGCCAGGTGACCCAGCTGATCGCACGGCGCGTGCGCGAGGCCGGGGTGTATAGCGAGATCGCACCCTTTGGCAGCGCCGAGGCCGCGTTTGCGCGCATGAAGCCGAAGGGCATCATCCTTTCCGGCGGGCCAGCCTCGGTGACCGAGGCGGGTTCCCCGCGCGCACCGCAAAGCGTGATCGAAAGCGGGCTTCCCATTCTCGGCATTTGCTATGGCCAGCAGGTGATGATGACGCAATTGGGCGGGCATGTCGAAGCCGGCGGAGAGCGCGGCGGCGAATTTGGCCGTGCCTTCGTCGAGATCAGCCAGCCCTGCGCGCTGTTTGACGGCATCTGGGCACCAGGCGAGCGGCACCAGGTGTGGATGAGCCATGGCGACAAGGTAACACGGCTTGCCGAGGGCTTCGACGTTGTCGCCACATCGGAAGGCGCACCTTTCGCCGTAATCGCGGACGAGGCACGGCGGCTCTATGGCATCCAGTTTCATCCCGAAGTCATCCACACGCCCGATGGCGCAAGGCTGATCGGCAATTTCGTGCACCGCATCTGCGGTCTGGCTGGCGACTGGACCATGGCCGAATATCGCAGCAGCAAGATTGCCGCGATCCGCGCGCAGGTCGGCGTGGGACCACAGGGCGGCCGTGTGATCTGCGGGCTTTCGGGCGGGGTGGACTCATCGGTTGCAGCAATCCTCATCCACGAGGCCATTGGCGATCAGCTGACCTGCGTGTTCGTGGATCATGGGCTGTTGCGGCAGAATGAGCGGGCGCAGGTGGAACGGCTGTTCCGCGATCATTACAACATCCCGCTGGTGGTGGTTGATGCCGAAGCGCGCTTCCTGGGCGGCCTTGCCGGCATCACCGATCCGGAGGCCAAGCGCAAATTCATCGGTGCCGAATTCATTGCCGTTTTCGAAGAGGAAGCAAAGAAGCTGGGGGGCGCGGATTTCCTGGCACAGGGCACGCTCTATCCGGATGTGATCGAAAGCGTCAGCTTCACTGGCGGGCCATCGGTGACGATCAAGAGCCACCATAATGTCGGCGGCCTGCCCGAGCGCATGAACATGCAGCTGGTCGAGCCGCTGCGCGAACTGTTCAAGGATGAGGTGCGCGCGCTGGGCCGCGAGCTGGGCCTCAATGATCATTTTGTCGGCCGACACCCCTTCCCCGGGCCGGGCCTTGCCATCCGCATTCCGGGCGAAGTGACCAAGGAACGCTGCGACATTTTGCGCAAGGCCGATGCCATCTATCTCGAAGAAATCCGCAATGCCGGGCTGTATGACGCGATCTGGCAGGCCTTTGCCGTGCTGCTGCCGGTGCGCACTGTGGGCGTGATGGGCGATGGGCGGACCTATGACAGCGTCTGCGCGCTGCGCGCTGTCACGTCGGTCGACGGCATGACCGCCGACATCTATCCGTTCGATGCCGCCTTCCTGAGCCGTGTCGCCACCCGGATCATCAACGAGGTGAAGGGCATCAACCGGGTGGTCTATGACTATACATCGAAACCGCCCGGGACGATCGAGTGGGAGTAGCGGGCAAAGGGCTGCGGGCACAGCATCGCGGGAAACCTGCGCACGCGATGCACCAGGCTTTGCGCACCCAGCCCGCGCAATTCTTGATCGTGAACGCGGGCATATGTCATCTTGGCGCAGCCGGGAGACTGTCCGCTTTTGATGACATCAAATGCTGGCGCCCGTTGATTGTCTTGTCGCGATGTCACTGCTGGTGAGCGTCGCTGCCCGGCCTGCACCATGTCTCCATCGAGTCCGAAATCGGGCTAGAATTTAACGCCCGCTTCCACGCCGATGAGCCGCCGTGCGCCCGGCGAGATGAACGATCCGCCAAACTCGATCGCCGGAATCGCTTCATTGATATATTTCCGGTTCAGCAGGTTTTCGGCAAAGACCGAAAGATTCCAGCCATCCCCATCCACCCCGAAGCGCATGTTGAGCACGCCAAACGGATCGCGCTTGGCCGCGCCATAATCGCCATTGCCGGCAATTGGCGGGGCGGCAAAGAGCGAGACCGGCAGCAGAGCGCTGAAGACAGTTGGCCGGCTCTGGTCCTGAACCGTGTGAAACCACGTATCGCCGATGATCCGGTAATCGGCGCGCAGCACCAGATCGAGCCTGTCGCTCAGTGGCGCATCAATCTGCGTCCCGAGGTTGATCGTATAATCGGCGGTGTAGGGCGATTTGTT
>CAZFYJ010000071.1:0-8697 GCA_964523215.1 uncultured Sphingomonadaceae bacterium
ACTCTCGATGGTAACGCGATAGCGCACACGACCGCATTGGCAGCCACCAGCGAGAGTTTGCCGCATATCAGCCCTTCTTCAGATGCCGCCGCCCCAAGAGCTCTGCAATCTGCACCGCGTTCAGCGCAGCACCCTTGCGCAGATTGTCGCTGACGCACCACAGCGAAAGCCCGTTGTCGACAGTGCTGTCATCACGGACCCGGCTGACGAAGGTGGCATAATCGCCCACGCACTCGATCGGCGTCACATATCCGCCGTCCTCCCGCTTATCGATCAGCATCACGCCCGGCGCTTCGCGCAAAATCTTCTGCGCATCGGCGGCCGAAAGCTCGTTTTCAAATTCGACATTGATCGCTTCGGAGTGGCCGACAAAGACGGGAACGCGCACACATGTCGCTGTCACCTTGATCTTGGGATCCATGATCTTCTTGGTTTCGGCAACCATTTTCCACTCTTCCTTGGTCGATCCGTCGTCAAGGAAGCTGTCTATATGCGGGATCACGTTGAAGGCGATCTGCTTGGTGAATTTGCGCGGTTCGACCGTATCTCCGACGAAGATGGCGCGGCTCTGCTCAAAAAGCTCGTCCATGCCTGCCTTGCCCGCCCCCGATGCCGATTGATAGGTGGCCACAACAACCCGCCTGATGGTTGCCGCATCGTGCAGCGGCTTGAGCGCAACCACCATCTGCGCGGTCGAGCAATTCGGATTGGCAATGATGTTCTTGGCGGTGTAGCCATCGATTGCATCCGGGTTCACTTCCGGCACGATCAGCGGAACATCCGGATCCATCCGGTAGAGCGAGGCATTGTCAATCACCGTGCAGCCGGCAGCGGCGAAGCGCGGGGCATGCAGGGCAGAGCCATCCGATCCGATGGCAAACAGCGCGATATCCCATCCCGCGGGATCGAAATTGTCAATATTCTGAACCTTCAGCATGCGGCCAGTGTCGCCATATTCGATCTCGATACCCTGGCTGCGCGCAGAGGCCAGCGCGACAATCTCATCCGCCGGAAATTCCCGCTCTGCCATGATGGTGAGCATTTCACGGCCCACATTGCCCGTTGCCCCAGCAACAACAACACGATAACCCATATCTTTAATCCTTGTTCTTAACTGTGCGATCGAGAAAGTCGAGAATGCCGCGCCACAGGTGAACGTTCACGCCCTGCCCTGCAAGCCGGTGCGTCTGGCCCGGATAGAGCATGGTTTCAAACGGCTGAGCTGCCGCCTGCATCCGCGCCATCAGCATGGTTGAGTGATCGAGCACGACATTGTCATCCGCCATGCCGTGGATCAGCAGCAGGGGATCCTTGATACGCGCCGCATGCGGGATCACATCGGCCTTCTCATAGGCTTTGGGCACGCGCCGCGGATCGCCCATATAGCGTTCGGTGTAGTGCGTGTCATAGAGCGACCATCGGGTGACAGGCGCGCCAGAGACGCCGGCGGCAAACTGGCCGGGTGCGGCTTGCAGCATCTTCAGCGTCATATAGCCGCCATAGGACCAGCCATAAACGGCGATACGGTCTGCATCGACAAAGCCCTGTGCCTTCAGCCAGTTCAGCCCCGCAACCTGGTCCTCCACCTCGACCCCGCCCATTGCCTGATAAAGCTGGCTTTCAAAGGCAACCCCGCGATCGGGCGTGCCGCGCCCATCCACCGAAAAGACGATCCATCCCTGATCGACGAGATATTGCTGCAGCGGGCTGCTCCAGTTGCGCATCACCTGGCGGCCTGCGCCCGGGCCGCCATAGACCTGCACAAACACGGGATAGCGCTTGCCCGGCTCCAGCACCGGGGTCAGCAGCTTGGTGTGCAGCACGCTGCCGTCGCGCGCGGTGATCGTGCCGAACTGCGGGGCGACATGGCTTTTGATGAACGGCGCATAAGGATGCCGCGCATCGATCGCATTCTGGTTGATCCAGCTGATCCGCTTGCCGGTCGCGTCAGCAAGCCACAGCTGCTCGGGCTGTTGCGGCGTGGAACGGCTGATGACGGCGCGGCTCGCGGTGCGGTTCATCTCCGCATTGGCCCAGCCCCCCTGCTCGGTCAGGCGGGTCACGGTGCCGCCGCGCAGGCCCACCACATAAAGATGCTGCTCGATGGGCGTATCCATGTTGCCAGTGAAATAGATGCGACCTGCCCCCTCATCGACGCCCACGATGCGCCGCACCATCCACGGCCCCTTGGTCAGCTGCGTCCACTTGCCCTTGTTCCATCTGTAGATATGGCTGAAACCGTCGCGCTCCGATGTCCACAGGAGCGAACCATCCTTCAGCAGCTTCAGATTGTCGTGCAGATTGATCCAGCTTTTTGCCGTCTCGCTGAAGAGCACGCTGCTCGCACCTGTCGCTGCATCCACGCGCAGCACATCAAGGCGCTTCTGGTCGCGGCTCTGGCGCTGAACCAGAAGGCTTTTTGCATCCGGGGCCCAATCGACCCGCGCCAGATAAATGTCGCTGTCCTTGCCAAGATCAACTGGCGTCGCAGCGCCGCTCGCCACGTCGTGGATCAGGAGGCTCACCTTGGCATTGTCCGTGCCGGCAAAGGGATAACGCTGCTCCACAATGCTGCTGCCATCAGCGCCGATTGCGGCACGTGTGGCAATTTTCACCCCGCTTTCATCAACCCGTGCATAGGCAAGCCGGCTATCGTCAGGGGCCCACCAGTGGCCTTCGGTCCGGTCCATTTCCTCCTGCGCCACAAATTCCGCGACGCCATAGCTCAACGTGCCCTTGCCATCGGTGGTTACCGCGATTTCGGCGCCATCGGCAAGGCGAGTGACGATCAGATTCTGATCGCGCACAAACGAAACAAAGCCGCCTTTCGGGCTCATGGTCGCGTTCAGTTCGCTGGTGGCAGTGCTGGTGAGCCGGCGCACCTTGCCGGATAAATCCGCAACGAACACATCGCCATCCAGCGGGACCAGCACCGATTGGCTGTCCGGCGCCCAGCTATAGGCGACGATGCCGCGCGTTCCGCCAATGCGGGCACGCTCGCGCTGCATCTTTTCCGCCTCGGAAAGCGGCCCGGCCGTGCCAAAGGCTGTCGAATCGACGAGCATCCGCTCCTGCCCCGTGCTGGTATCGATGGCCCACAGATCAAAACGCTCCCGATCGTCCGCGCGCGGCTTGAGCAGCGTCACCAGCTTGCCATCAGGCGAGAGCTTGACGAGACGCGGCGTCGCCCCGGCAAGCGAGGGCGATCCGAAAATGCGTTCCAGTGTCAATGGGGCTTCTGCCACTGATGCCGCTGATGCAACCATATCACCTGCCTTTGCTGGCTGGGCTGTCTGTGCGGCTGCGGGAGCCATGGCGAACAGCAGCGGATAAATGAGCACAGAGGAACCAAGGCGCATCATCGAAAACTCCCAAGATGAAAAAAAGGCCGGGATCCTGGCGTGGACCCCGGCCTTTTTGCTGATCAAAAAAGCGTAAATGCCCGGGTTCAGCCGTTGTCGGCCGGTTTCGCAGCGTCGGTCGCGCGCGTGTCGCGACGCTCGGCAATGCGGGCGGACTTGCCGGTGCGACCGCGCAGATAATAGAGCTTGGCACGGCGCACAGCGCCCTTGCGCACAACCTCCACGCTGTCGATATTCGGCGAATAGAGCGGGAACACACGCTCCACACCCTCGCCAAAGCTGATCTTGCGCACGGTGAAGTTCGATCCCATTCCCTTGTTCGAACGGGCAATGCAGACCCCTTCGTAAAACTGGATACGGGTGCGATCGCCTTCGACAACCTTCACCCCGACACGCACGGTGTCGCCAGCCCGAAAATCGGGCATCGCCTTGGCCGCGGCGAGCTTTGCGATTTCTTCTGCTTCGATCTGTTGCAACAGGTTCATTGCTTTAGTCATCCTGATCTGTTCGTTGCGCACCAGAGGCAAGCTGGCCCCGAGCGCTGACATAGCGCTCCCAAAGGTCCGGCCTGCGTAGCCGTGTATCCTCTTCGGCACGCGCCCTGCGCCACGCCCGAATCTTTGCGTGATCCCCCGATCGCAACATTTGCGGGATCATGCGCCCTTCCCACTCTGTGGGCCGGGTATATTGCGGATATTCCAAAATCCCCGTTTCGAAGGATTCGTCATCTCCGCTTGAAGCCGCGCCCATTACGCCGGGAAGCAGGCGAATGCAAGCATCCAAAAGCATGAGCGCGGCAATTTCGCCGCCCGATAGGATGATATCGCCCATGCTGATCTGCTCGATATGCGGGCGGGCCTCGAAAATCCGCTCGTCAAAGCCTTCAAAGCGGCCGCACAGGATGATGGCCCCGGGCCCTGCCGCCAGCGCCCGTACGCGCGCCTGCGATATGGGAGTGCCCCGTGGCGTCATGGCCATTATGGGGAGCGCTGGATGATGGCGGGTTGCATCATCGACAGCCGCGGCAACGACATCGGCGCGCAGCACCATGCCTGCACCTCCGCCCGCTGGCGTGTCGTCGACCGACCGGTGCCTGTCGGTTGCGACATCGCGGATATTCTGCGCCTCGATCTGCCACACGCCTTGTGCAAGGGCACGCCCCGCCAGAGCCGTGCCGAGCGGGCCCGGAAACATCTCGGGGTAAAGCGTCAGAATGCGGGCAACGAACGACATGTCGGTCAGCGCCTGTCGCTCAGGGCGCGGCTGGCTGGGGTTGGGGTTGAGGCCGGAAACGCAGCGCCTGCAATGTCGGCGGGAACGTGGGCGCCAGCAGCACCTGACCCTCCATTGCGCCCTTGTCGCACGCCCAGCGGAAGGTCGCAGACATTGCTCCCGTCGCCGTTTCAGTCTCGACCCGCGTGCATGCGCCCAGCTGCGCCCTCATTTCGGCAAGCTGCTTTGCCCAGTTTGCATCCGTGCGGTCCATGCGGAAATTCATCGCCATCTTGCCCTCAAGGGGCGCAACACTGCCGGCATCATAGGCGGCTTTCGCGCCATCCAGCATCGCCCGCACCCAGGGCGTGACAGCGACCGGGGGCTTCTTCAGATAGCCCTCCTTATGGAGCAGCACGGCCGTATCCCACGCCGGTGCCGAAGGGCCGGCATAGGTCCGGTTGGACAACGCGAAAATGCCCACGCCCATTTCGGGCATCAGCATCAAGTGGCTGCCATAGCCCGGATAGCCGCCGCCATGCGCCATCGTCAGCCCAAGATCGCAATCCTGCGTGATGCGAAAGCCCATGGCATAAGCGCCGGGCACCTTGCAGGCGGTTGCCCCGCTGCTGCCAATCCGATTGCCGACAGTCAGGAAATTGAGACCCTGCGCCATTTCACGCACGGTGCTGCGCTTCACCGGCCCTTTTTCCGGATCATCGCGCGCGGGCCAGGCCGAAAGCAGGAAGCGCACCCATTTGGCATAATCATTGGCGGTCACATAAAGGCCGCCCATCGCGTTGAACGCGCCATCGCGCATCGTCGGCTCTTCGGCCCAAGCGTCATTTTCCCATCGATAGCCGATGGCGCGATGCTCAATCGGCACATCGCGAAACTCAAAGCCGCTATTGGCCATCCCCAACGGCTTTAGCAAAGTCCGCTCAACATAATCGCGATAGGGCATGCCCGAGACGTTGGCGATGATGCGGCCCAGCAGAGCATAGCCATAATTGCTGTATTCATGTTGCGATTGCGGCACCCGGCTCCATGGCACGCCCTGCTTGATCATCGCGGTGAATTCCGCCTCGCTCAGCACCTGTTGACGGTCTCCCCAGGGATCGTCGGTGACCATGCCGCCGACATGGTGGAGCAAATCGCGCACCCGGATGCGCGGGCTATCCCGCGTGGGATACACCCAGCCGCGCATTTCCGGCACATGTTTTTCCGCCGGATCATCAAGCCGCAGCTTGCCCCTGTCGCGCAACTGGAGGATCGCGAGCGCCGTAAACGCCTTGGTCATCGACGCGATGCGAAAGCGCGTATTTTCCGTAACGGGGCGTTTGGCCACAATATCCTGCACACCCATTGATCTTATGGTTTGCAAGCTGGCGCTCGACACATCGACGATGCCATATACCAAGCCCGGCACATGGCTATCCGCCATGAACTTGGCGAAAAACGCGTCTGATTGCGGCGTAACCGAGTATATCGATTGGTTGGGTGGGGCAGCGGGCACAATGTCCTGTGCGGCAGACGGGAACGTGAGGCCAAGAGCCAAACAAATCGAAAACACGGGTAACATCGGCTTCATGGCGCTCTCCATCAGTCCAGGATGCCAGCGCTATCAAAGCGTTCAGAGCGACGCAACAAACTCCGCGTCCAACGTGATGCAGGTTTCATCCCAGGCGGGCACGGCATCGGGGGTCATCGGCACCATGAACCGCCGTGGGGGCTTGCCGCCCGCCGGCGGCCGTTCGATTTCGAGCACATCGCCCGCGCCGAAATTGTCCACGGCGACGCAGGTGCCAATCGGCTCTCCCGCTGTGGAAATGCAGGGCCGCCCGATCAGGTCTGCATGATAATATTCGCCCGGGCCCAGCGGCGGGAAGGCAGAGCGGGGAACCTGCAGCTCGATGCCGCGCAAAGCCTCGGCAGCCGTCCGGTCCGCCACGCCGGCAAAGCGGGCGATCGCACCTTTGGGGCCTTCGCGCAGCGCAAGCAGCGTCAGCGCGCCATTGTTGAACTGACCATGCGCCCGCAGATTCTCGATGTTTTCGGCAAAAATCCGGAGCCGCACCTCGCCCGCCACGCCGTGCGCGCCAATGATGACGGCCAGCGTGACGGGACGATCCGGGCTCATGGCTGCAATCAGCCCTCAGCCTTGTCTTCCGCTGGTTCTTCGGCGGATGCTTCAGCCTCGGCCACGGCCTCATCGGCAGGCGCTTCAGCTGCTTCAGGCGCGGCGGGTTCTTCAGCAGGTGCAGCGGGGGCCTCTTGCGGAGTCTCGGCGGGCACTTCCTCGCCACCATTGTCTGCATCGCTCGGCGCTTCGGCAGCCTCAGGCTCGGGAGCGGGTGCCGCCGCTGCTGCCTTTGCAGCCTCGTCAGCTTCAGCCAGCTTTGCCGCTCTCTCCTCAGCGCGTTCCTTCGCCTTTTCGCCCGGCTCGGCCTTTTTGGGATTGTTGCGTGCGGTGCGCTCTTTCACGCCGAGTGCATCGAGAAAGCGGGCAACCCGATCGGTCGGCTGTGCACCGGCAGCGACCCAGTGGCGCGCGCGATCTGCATCGAGCTTCACCCGATCCGGGCTGTCCTTGGGCAGCAGCGGATTATAGCTGCCGATGCGCTCGATGAACTTGCCATCACGCGGTGCGCGGCTGTCTGCCACCACGATCCGGTAATAGGGGCGCTTTTTGGAGCCGCCGCGCGACAAACGAATGGATACTGCCATGATGTTTTCCTTCTGTTGTAATGTTGAATGATTATTTCTTGAGAAATTTTTCAAAGCCGGGGGGTAGCTGCGCGCCACCGCCGGAGCCCTGGCCCGGCATACCCGGAAGACCACCCGGGCCGCCCAGAAGGCCACCAAGCCCGCCAAGCCCGCCTCCGCCACGGCCAAGCAAGGCGCCAAGGCCTTTCATGCCGCCCATTTTCTTGATCTTTTTCATGGCGCCAGCCATCTGCTGATGCATTTTCAGCAGCTTGTTCACTTCCTGCACGGTTGTGCCCGCGCCATTGGCAATCCGGATTTTGCGTTTGGCATTGATCAGCTCCGGCTTGGACCGCTCCTTCGGCGTCATCGAGCTGATCATCGCATCGAGCCGCAGCAGGGCGCGTTCGTCCATCTTGCCGCTGGCCATGGCCGCCTGCGCCTGCTTCAGCCCCGGCAGCATGCCCGCAAGCGCGCCAAGCCCACCCATTTTCTGCATCTGCTGCAGCTGGTTGCGCAGATCGTTGAGATCAAATTGGCCCTTGGCCATGCGCGCGGCCATTTTTTCCGCATCTTCGGCCTGGATCACTTCGGCAGCCCGCTCAACCAGGCTGACCACATCGCCCATGCCAAGAATGCGCTGGGCCACGCGCGCCGGATGGAACAGGTCAAGCCCGTCAAGCTTTTCGCCCGTGCCGACGAATTTGATGGGCTTGCCGGTGACTGCGCGCATCGAAAGCGCCGCGCCCCCGCGCGCATCGCCGTCCATGCGGGTCAGCACCACGCCGGTCAGCGGCACCTGCTCGGCGAAATTCTGCGCCACCTGAACCGCATCCTGCCCGGTGAGCGCATCGACCACCAGCAGGGTTTCCTGCGGCTGGGCAACTTCGGAGACAGCCCGCATCTCATCCATCAGCGCCTGATCGACGTGAAGCCGGCCCGCCGTATCGAGAATGAGCACATCATAGCCCTGCAACTTTGCCGCCTGCAGGGCGCGCCGGGCGATATCGACCGGCATCTGCCCGGCCACGATCGGCAAGGTCGCGACGTCCGCCTGCGTGCCGAGCGTCGCAAGCTGTTCCTGCGCGGCCGGCCGGTTGACGTCGAGCGAGGCCATCAGCACCTTCTTGCGCGCCTTGTCTTTCAGATAGCGGCCGATTTTGGCACTGGTCGTGGTTTTGCCGGAGCCTTGCAGGCCCACCATCATGATGATCGCAGGCGGCGCGACATCGAGCGCCAGTTCGCTGGCGCTGGCACCCAGCATCTCGGTCAGGCCATCGCTGACGATCTTGATCACCTGCTGGCCGGGGGTGACCGAACGCAGGACATTCTGGCCAACGGCAAGCTCGGTCACCTGATCGATGAAGCTGCGCACGACCGGCAAGGCGACATCGGCCTCCAGCAGCGCAATGCGCAC
>CAZFYJ010000072.1:0-8503 GCA_964523215.1 uncultured Sphingomonadaceae bacterium
GTTGCTGCGCCCCGGGCCGATTGATCCCGCCCGGCTCGAAGACGCAAGCGGCCTGCCGGTGATGCGGGCGGAGCATGGCGATGCGATTGCGGCTCCGGGCATGCTCGCCAGCCATTATGCCCCGCACACACCCTTGTTCCTGAATGTCGCCACGGCGGTGCCGGGCCAGTTTCTGATCGGCTTTGGCGGGGTTGCCGGCGATGCCACCCTGTCTGCATCGGGCGATCTGGCAGAGGCAGCAGCGCGGCTCTATGCGCTGCTTCACCAGGCCGATGCCAGCGGGGCAGAGCGGATCGCGGTCGCCCCGATCAGCGGCGGCGCGCTTGCCGATGCCATCAACGATCGGCTGGCGCGCGCGGCGGCACCGCGGGATGGCACCAAGGGCGAGGACCCCAAATCCTGAGCCTTGGTTCTGATCTCGCGCACCCATCAGAAATGCCGTTTGGAGTTATGGCAAAAGCGCATTATGTTACAAGGCTGTTGGGGAATAGGGCGTGACCATGTTGATGCGAACCGGCATGATGCTGTGTGTGTTCGGCGCCCTGTGGGCAGCGCCCGCCCCTGCGCAGGCGCCACCGCTTGCCATGCTCAATGCGCTTGAAAAGGGGCAGTGGACATTGCGGGATCGCGGCAATGCCACAGCTCCGCCGCGCACCGTCTGCCTGGGCGATAGCCGCCAGCTGATCCAGATCCGTCATCCGCAGGCGGCCTGCTCGCGCTACATCATCGCCGATGGGCCAGATGAAGTGACCGTGCACTATACGTGCGGCGATCTTGGCCATGGGCGCACCACCATTCGACGCGAAACCAACCGGCTGGTGCAGATCGATTCGCAAGGCGTGGCATCGGGCATGCCGTTTTCAAGCGCTTTCGAGGCGCGGCGCACCGGCATCTGCCCCTAGCGGCTTTCCGTTTTCGATCGAACGCCATGTGGCGTTGCGGCCCTGGCCTTGGTCCGGGGAAATCGCCTCAGGGCCGCGCTGTGCAACGCTGGCGTGCCTTTTCCGCTCCGCTCGCAATGACGGGCAAAGCTGATGTCGTGACGGTCTAGCCAAGGGGCGCAGCGCGGCCTATGGCCCTGCCATGCATTTTCTCGATCAGGCAAAGATTTTCATCAAATCCGGCGATGGCGGCGGCGGTGCGGTCAGCTTCCGGCGCGAAAAGTTCGTCGAATATGGCGGGCCTGATGGCGGCAATGGCGGCAAGGGCGGCGATATCATCTTCGAGGCGATCGACGGGCTGAACACGCTGATCGATTTTCGCTATACCCAGCATTTCAAGGCCGAACGCGGGCATGGCGGCATGGGGCGCGATCGCACCGGCGCGGGCGGCGCGGATCGCATCATTCAGGTGCCGATTGGCACCCAGATCCTGGCCGACGACGAGGAACGCAGCCTGATCGCGGACCTCACCAAGGCCGGGCAACGCATCGTGTTGCTGCGCGGCGGCGATGGCGGGCGCGGCAATGCCAGCTTCAAATCATCGACCAATCGCGCCCCGCGCCAGCATCATCCCGGATGGCCGGGGGCAGAGATGTGGGTTTGGCTGCGGCTGAAGCTGCTGGCCGATGCCGGGCTGGTCGGCCTTCCCAATGCCGGCAAATCAACCTTCATCAATGCCGTCAGCAATGCCAAGGCAAAGGTCGGCGATTATCCGTTCACCACCATTCGCCCGCAGCTGGGCGTGGTGCGCCACAAGGGGCGGGATTTCGTGATTGCCGATATTCCCGGGCTGATCGCGGGCGCGGCCGATGGTGCGGGCATCGGGGATCGCTTTCTTGGCCATATCGAGCGCTGCCGCGTGCTCATCCACCTGGTGGATGGCGCAGCGGAGAATCCCGTGCAAGCGTGGCGCACGGTCACGCGCGAGCTGGCAGCCTATGGTGCCGGGCTGGATGCCAAGCCGCAGATCATTTGCCTCAACAAGTGCGATCTCATCGATGGTGCGGCGCGCACGGCGCTGCTCGCCCGGCTCAAGCGGGCAAGCAAGGCGGCGGTCATCCCGATTTCGGGGGCAACCGGCGATGGGGTGGATGCCGTGCTCGATGCTGTGCTTGCACATCTGGCGCCGATGGCCGCGGCCGATGCGCCTGTCGGCACGGATGCACAGCCAGGCGGGCCATCTGCGGGCTGGTCGCCCGTATGAGCCAGGGCATGCGCGCGCCCGTGATCGTCAAAATCGGTTCGTCGCTGCTGGTCGATGCGGCGGGCGTACCGCGGCGGGCGTGGCTGGAAACGCTGGTTTCTGATATTGTGGCGCGGCTGAAGGGCGGCGATCGGGTGATCATTGTCTCATCCGGGGCGATCGCGCTGGGCGCCCGTCGCCTCGGGCTGGCCAAAGGCGGGCGGGCGAGCCTCGAAGATGCGCAGGCCGCAGCGGCAACCGGGCAGATATTGCTCGCCGGGCTGTGGGCAGAGCTGCTGGGCGGGGAGGGCATCATGGCGGCCCAGATCCTGCTGACGCTCGACGATCTCGAGGATCGGCGGCGCTATCTCAATGCATCCGCCACGCTGGAACGCTTGCTGGAGCTGGGCGTGGTGCCTGTCGTCAATGAAAATGACAGCGTTGCGACCGCCGAAATCCGCTTTGGCGACAATGACCGGCTGGCAGCACGCGTGGCGCAGGCGGTGCGCGCGGCCGAGGTCATCCTGCTGTCGGACGTGGACGGGCTCTACACGGCCGATCCGGCGACCGACCCCGCGGCCGAGCGGATAGCCGAGGTGCCGATGCTGACCGATGCGCACCGCGCCATGGCGGGCAGCGGCAGCGCCTCGGGCATGGGATCAGGCGGCATGGCATCCAAGCTCGCCGCCGCGCAGATTGCGCAGAGTGCAGGCATTGTCCTTACCATCGTGTCCGGCCAGCATGATCATCCGCTCAAGCGTCTGGCATCAGGCGGCTGCGGCACCCGATTTCTGGCGTCTGGCGGCCACAATGCGGCAAAGGCGTGGCTCGCCGGGCGGCTCACCGTTGCCGGCACGCTGACGCTCGATGCCGGGGCCGTTGCCGCGCTGCGCGGCGGGGCAAGCCTGTTGCCCGCGGGCGTGGTGCAGGTGGCCGGCGCGTTCGCCCGTGGCGATGTGGTTGATCTGCTTGCGCCCGATGGTGCCGTGGTGGCGCGCGGGCTGGCCGAATATGATGCGGCTGAGGCCGTGCGCATTGCCGGGCTGCGCAGCGATGCGATTGCGGCCGCCCTGGGCCACGCGCCCCGTTCTGCCATGGTGCACCGCGATCAGATGGTGCTGCTGTGATTGTTGCGCTGACGGGGGGGACGGGGTTCCTTGGGCAGCATGTGCTGGCGGCCCTTGTCGCGGCGGGGCACCGCGTGCGTGCACTCGCGCGGCGGCCCCAGCCGGATTGTGCCGGGGTGGACTGGGTGGCCGGGGCGCTCGATGCACCGGAAAGCCTTGCCGCTCTGGTCGCCGGGGCGCAGGCGGTGGTGCATGTTGCGGGTGTTGTGAACGCGCCCGATGCTGCCGCCTTTGACGCGGGCAATCGGATCGGTACGCAGGCCATGGTGGATGCAGCGCGGGCCGCAGGCGTGGCACGCTTCATCCACGTCTCGTCGCTTGCTGCGCGGCTTCCTGCGCTGTCGCATTATGGTGCGTCGAAGGCGGCGGCGGAAGCTGTGGTGCGCGCCAGCGGCCTCACATGGCAGATTGTGCGCCCGCCTGCCATTTATGGCCCTGGCGACATGGACAATCTGGAGCTGTTTCGCCTCGCCCGCCGCGGCTTCATGCCGATGCCGCCCGAAGGCCGCCTGTCGCTGATCCACGCGCAGGATATGGCTGCGCTGATCGTGGCGATGGTCGAAAAGGGGGAAAGCGGGGCGATCCACGAGGCCGACGATGGCCGCCCCGGCGGATGGGGCACGCGCGAATTTGCCACAGCCATTGCCGATGCGGTCGGGGCGCGGCCGATCATCCTCGCGCTCCCGCCCGTGGCCATCCGGCTCGGCGCCTGGGCAGACCGGCTGGTGCGCGGGGCCAATGCACGGCTCACGCCCGATCGTGCGGCCTATTTCTGCCATCCCGACTGGGTGATCGATGCCGCCTTGCGCCCGCCCTCCGGCTTGTGGACCCCACAAATGCCCACGCCAGAAGGGCTGAAAGCAACCGCGCTCTGGTATCAGGAGGCAGGGCTGTTGCGCTGATGCATTGGCGCGTTAAGCCGCCCGCTGGTCAGAAAACAGCGTCCGCGTCATCGTCCGGCACGGGCTGAATGGGCGTGCATTGCCTGCCAATGAAGCGCTCGGGGCTTATGCGTTGCGCATCGCGCCCAACGAGAATGTTTTTCCCATAAAATCTTTCAACCAGATCGGCCGCGATATTTTCATATGCATTTTGCCCATCGAGAAACATGTTTCGGATGCCATATGCATTCAGATGATCTTGATCAATCAGCCATATGGTCTCATTCCATTTATCACATTTCAGCTGAACATTTTTTCTAAATTTATCTATTTTATATTTGTAGTCGATTATATATCGCTCATCAATTCCGATTTCTGAAAAATATTGACGTTCTTTTTTCAGAAGCCCGGATTGCATTTTCTGCCACCCTGACGCCAGATCATCCTCGCTTGCAGCATAGGAGCGACGCATCGTTCGATAGTCCGCAAAGGTCCGCGGCACGCTGCCATGCATGGCGATGAAGCTCTTTTCCAGCACAGTAACCTTGACTGCTGCAGGAACAATATAATTCGCGCATGAAGAAAAGCAGGTATTTCTGATGAAAATATGCGTTTTGTCGGCAAACAATCGATAGCCGACTTTGATCGCAGCCTCGACGTCGCCTCCTTGGGAGTCAATGAGCAGAAACCTGACCGCCTTTTTCCTGTTTCTGATGTCTTGAGATATGGTCTTGTCAATCGGGCCGCTCAGACATGCATGATCATCCTTGAAATAGATCCCGTTTCCCTTGATTTTGAATTTTGTTTCGCAGAAATCAAAATCCGGCCGCTGCGGCTCCTGGGCATGGCACGCAGTGTGAATGGAAAACAGACATGCAATTGCGATCAGAGATTTCATCGTGACGCCTGTTTCGTAATCAATGCCATGGATTGTTCAGGTGTCCGCTGTTGCGGGTTCTTTTCATCTGCACCATAGCGCTGTTGCCATGACCGTTCAAAGTGGCGCGGATGTTTCTGTGTGGCGGGAGCGGACCGAATATGAACCCTTTGCCGGATCGGCAAGCGGTTCGCACGTGCAGCCTGGCCATACACATCGGCCTTGCGCTTGCCGCGATCCTGCCGCATTCCTCCGCCACATCCGCAAACAGAGTTCAGGTGCCATGGAGTTTCAGGAGCCAGCATGACCGATCATGTGCAATTATTTGATGAAGTGGCCGCGGAAATCGCGCCGTTCAACAAGAAAGGCATTGCCCTTTCCAATGGCACCAGCTTTGCCTCCGATCTGGAGTGGGACAGCCTGACCGTGATGGATTTTGTCGCCGCCATCGAAGACAGGTTTGACATCATGATCACCATGAACATGCAGGCAGAGATCGAGACCGTGGGCCAGCTGGTCGATGCCGTTGCCAAGCTGAAGGATGCATGAGGCGGGGATGAGCACACAGACGCTGGACATGATCGCAGCCGATGCGGAGGCGCCGCGCGATCTCTTTTCCAAATTTGACGGGCTGATTGCCGAGCGGGCAGCGCTGATGGCCAGCGGCGTGCGCGATCCCTTTGCGATCGTGATGGAACAGATCCTCTCGCCCACGACGGCGATCATAAAGGGGCGCGAGACCATTCTTGTCGGCACCTATAATTATATGGGGATGACCTTCGATCCCGATGTGATTGCCGCAGGCAAAAAGGCGCTGGACGAATTCGGCACCGGCACCAATGGCAGCCGCGTGCTGAACGGCACCTATAAGGACCACAAGGATGTGGAGGATGCACTGCGCGCATTTTACGGCATGTCCGGCGCGATGGTGTTTTCCACTGGCTATCAGGCCAATCTCGGCTTTGTTTCGGCGATCTGCGGCAAGGGCGATTACATCATCCTCGATGCAGACAGCCATGCCAGCATCTATGATGGCTGCAAGATGGGCGATGCAGAGGTGGTGCGCTTTCGCCACAACAGCGTTGCCGATCTCGACAAGCGCCTCGGCCGCATTCCGGCTGATGCGCAAAAGCTGGTGATCCTCGAGGGCGTCTATTCGATGGTCGGCGATATCGCTCCGCTCGTCGAGATGGTTGCCGTTGCCAAAAAGCATGGCGCAATGATCATGTCGGACGAGGCGCACAGCATGGGCTTTTTCGGCCCCAATGGCCGCGGCGTCTATGAAGAGCTTGGGCTGGAGGGCGAGGTCGATTTCATTGTCGGCACCTTCAGCAAAAGCGTGGGAACGGTGGGTGGCTTCGTCGTTTCCGATCATCCGAAATTTGAGGTGCTGCGCTTTGTGTGCCGTCCCTATATCTTTACCGCAAGCCTGCCGCCAAGCGTTGTGGCCACGGCTGCCGCCTCGATCCGCAAGCTCAGCCACGCGCACGAAAAGCGCGCCCGGCTCTGGGCCAATGCGCGTGCGGTGCATTCCGGGCTGCGTGCAATGGGCTATACCCTGGGCACCGAGACCTGCCAGTCTGCGATCATTGCCGTGATGCTGCCCGATCAGCAACAGGCGGTGGTGACATGGCAGGCACTGCTCGAACTTGGCGTTTATGTGAATGTGGCGCGCCCGCCGGCCACGCCCAATGGCATGTTCCTGCTGCGCTGCTCGCTGTGCGCAGAGCACAGCCCGGCGCAGATCGAGCAGATCCTCGCTGCCTTCAAAGCGGCCGGCCAGCTTTCCGGCGCGATTGCATGAGCGATAGCAGCGCGCCGCTGATCCTTGTGGTCGATGATGATGATCGCATCCGCGAGGCAGCCGCCAGCGCGCTGGAAGATCTGGGCTATGAGACAGTGCGTGCCAGCGATGGGGCCGACGGGCTGGCGGCGTTGCAGGCCGAGGCGCGGATCGGCCTCGTGGTCACCGATGTGCTGATGCCCAATCTCTCTGGGCCGGACATGGCGGCCGCCGCGCGCCAGCTGCGCCCGGATCTGCCGATCATCTTCATGAGCGGGGATACCGGCTGCTATGAAGAGCAGGATTTCGCCGGCGCTCCCCTCTTGTGCAAACCCTTCACCCTGCCGGCGCTGGCAGACGCTGTGGAACATGCGCTGAGCCACCAGACAGCTGGCTGATCAGCGGGCGGCAGATCATTCTGCGGCCTGCGGTGCGGCTGCTCCCTGGACTGGCGCTTCATCGGCATCACTGATCTGGGCATCGCCATTGCCGCGCGGATCACGGAGCAGCCAGCGCCCCAACAGCGCCAGCACGCTTGGCCAGAACATGGTGTTCCAGATGTCGTGCCAGTGCCCGCTGTCCACGCTGTGCCGGGCGTTCACATATTCGGCCACCTTGTCCAGCCCCTCGGCCCCCAGCGTGAATGAAAGCGTGACCAGCCAGGCCAGCGCCGGCCGGTGCCGCCCGCGCCCGCACATGTGCACCGCAATGAAGATGGCAAGGCCGGCATAGATGTGCAGCGCATCCTTGGCGAGGCCGGTCGCGCCGATCAGGATCCATTTGGCATCCTGATAGCCGGTGGCGATGATGGCGAGCAAACTGTCAGGCTGCATCGCTTTTGCTTGTGGCAAAGGGCGAAAAATCGGTGGTGTCGTCATACACGTCCACACCCTCGCGCCGCTTGAGCGCGGTCACGATGGCAATGGTGAACGGCAGCAGCAGGATTTCCCAGCCGGTTTTGATTGCCCATTGGGACAGCACCGTCTGGAACAGCGCATCGGTGGGCCAGCTGGGCAGGCCATAAAAGGCGACGGGGTAGAAAATCAGGCTGTCGAGCCCCTGGCCGACGACGGTGCTGGCAACGAAGCGCAGGCCCATGCGGCGCTTGTCTGCACCTTGCCCGCGCGAGGTGAGCTTCATTTTCGCAAGCACCGCGCTGTTGGCAAATTCGCCGGCCCAGAAGGCCAGCATCGAGGCGAGCACAATGCGCCAGCTGTTGCCGAACACCGCCTCATAAGCCGCCTGATCGCCCCAGCCCGGTGCCGGCGGCAGAGCGACCACCACCCATGCCATGAACGCCATGAAGATGAGCGCGGCAAATCCGGTCCAGATCACGCGGCGCGCACGCGCATAGCCATAAACCTCGGTCAGCATATCCCCGATGATGTAGCTGATCGGGAAAAAAAGCACGCCCGCGCCAAAGGGCCATTCGCCGATCAGCGGCAGATCGACCACGGATCGCTTGGCCGCGCCGATGATGTTCGAGAGCAGGAGAATGGCGACAAAGGCCGCCATCACCAGATCATAATAGCGGAATTGATGGACCGAGGCGGCCGATGTGGCACGCGGGGGCGCTGGGGCATTGGCTGTCATGCGCTGCTTCTATCCCTGCTTTGCCAAAACTGCAAAGCTGCGATAAAGGCGGCATCGCCCGGCCCCGTAGCTCAGCTGGATAGAGCATCCGCCTTCTAAGCGGATGGTCGCAGGTTCG
>CAZFYJ010000073.1:0-8466 GCA_964523215.1 uncultured Sphingomonadaceae bacterium
GCCATCCGCGGGTCTGGCTGCAGATCGACGAGCGCGGCTATGTCGATTGCGGCTATTGCGATCGCCGCTTCGTGCTTGCAGGCGGGCCGGCCGATCACCCCGGCTGTTAACCATTGTGGCTAACCATCTGTTGGCCATGACCTGATAAGGCGGCACGATGCGTGCGCGAGGGACCAGATGCTGCGCAGCCTTGCTGCTGGGGGCCGCTGTTGCGGTTGCGCCCCCGCTGATGGCGCAGCAGACACCGGGCACGGCACGGGTTTCGCTTGCAAACAGCATTGTTCTCACCCGGCAATCCGATCTTGCTTTTGGTGATATCACGCCGGGCACGGCGGGCGGCACGGTCACCATCCAGGCGCAGACAGGGGTGCGCACCACCGCGGGCGGCGTGGTCGCGGCGGGTGGTCTGTTCAATCGCGCCCAGTTTACCGGGGTCGGCAGCCGCGGCCGGGTGGTCACATTTTCCATCGCGCCCAGCCCGAATCTGACGCTGACGCGGGTCGGCGGCGGGGCGACGATGAGCGTGAACCAGATCCGCGCCAGCATCAATGGCGGCACCCAGGGCCCGCTTGCCCCCAATTTCACGCTGCCGGCAAATGGCATGGTGGTGGTGCGCATCGGCGGACGGCTGAATGTCGGCGCCAATCAGATGCAGGGCGTCTATCTCGGCAGCTTCACGTTCACGATGAACTACCAATAGAGCGCATCTATCATATTGCGCCGGGTGGCCTATATGGGATGGCATGACACAGCAAAGCCCCGATCCCCGCTCTTTTCTCTATCACAGCGGCGCACTCGATCCCGATGAAGCGCAGCGCCTGGCCGCCGAAACGCTGAAAGACTGCGATGATGGCGAGCTTTATCTGCAGTATCGCGCAACCGAAAGCTTTGGCTTTGATGATGGACGCTTGAAGACGGCGGATTATTCCACCGATGCGGGCTTTGGCCTGCGCGGGGTATCGGGCGAAACCACAGGATTTGCCCATGCCAGCGAGATCAGCGCGGCGGCGATCCGTCGCGCAGGCGAAACGCTGCGGCTGCTCGATCCCGCGACGGCCAATGTCGCGCAGCCGCCCCCGCGCACCAACCGGCATCTTTATGCCGATGGCAATCCGCTCGATCTGGTGCCCTTTGCCCAAAAGGTGGCGCTGTGCCAGGCCATCGATGCCGCGGCCCGCGCGCGGGACCCGCGCGTCGCGCAGGTATCGGTGGTGCTCGCCGGTTCGTGGAGCGTGGTGGAAATCGTCCGCCCCGATGGCTTTGTCGCGACCGACGTGCGTCCGCTGGTGCGCCTGAACGTCAGCATCGTGGCGGAAAGCAACGGGCGGCGCGAAAGCGGCTATTACGGCTTTGGCGGGCGCACCATGTATGGCGATCTGTTTGATCCGGCGCGCTGGAACCACGCCGTGGACGAGGCGCTGCGCCAGGCGCTCGTCAACCTTGAAAGCGTTGATGCCCCGGCTGGAGAAATGACCGTGCTGCTTGGCCCCGGCTGGCCCGGCGTGCTCCTGCACGAAGCGGTCGGCCACGGGCTCGAAGGCGATTTCAACCGCAAGGGCACGTCTGCCTTTTCCGGCCGCATCGGCGAACGCGTTGCAGCGCCGGGCGTCACGGTGGTGGATGATGGCAGCCTTGCACACCGGCGCGGTTCGCTCTCCATCGATGATGAAGGCACGCCGACCCAGGAAAACATCCTGATCGAGGATGGCATTTTGCGCGGCTATATGCAGGATCGTCTGAACGCACGGCTGATGGGCGTGGCACCGACCGGCAATGGCCGGCGCGAGAGCTTTGCCCATGCACCCATGCCGCGCATGACCAACACCTTCATGAAAAGCGGGCATGACGATCCGGCAGAGCTGCTTGGCCGCGTCAAGAAAGGCATTTTTGCCAAGAGCTTTGGCGGCGGGCAGGTCGATATCGTATCCGGCAAGTTCGTCTTTTCCTGCACAGAGGCCTATCTGGTCGAAAATGGCCGCCTGGGCGCTCCCATCAAGGGCGCAACGTTGATCGGCGACGGGCCGACCGTGCTCACCAAGATCACCGGCCTTGGCAATGATATGGCGCTGGATGAGGGCATTGGCGTGTGCGGCAAGGGCGGGCAGAGCGTGCCCGCGGGGGTTGGCCAGCCCACCACGCTGGTGAGCGGGCTGACCGTGGGGGGAACCGCTGGATAAGCGTGCGCCGACGCGCTATGATCCGCTGCACAAAATTGCCCTGAAGGTCGCGCAAACGCCAGATAGCAGCTTGCACAGGGGATGATCATGCAGCGAATCACAGCAATATTGTTTGGCGCGGCGGCGCTGTCCATTGCAGCGGCGGGCAGCGGGCTGGCCCAGAAGGGCAGCGGATCGAAGACTGCGGCCCCCAAGGCATCAGCGCCCAAGTCCAGCAGCCCGAAGACCACCGGGCCAAAGGCCACCTATGAAATGGATGCGGAGACCATGTCCGGCTTGGGCATGGGGATGAGCCTGGGCAGCATCCTCAGCGGGGGGATGGGCAGCGGCAGCAGCCGCACGCTCAATTTGCGGCTGACATCGATGCAGCCAGTGGCGCAGCAACCCGAATCGGGCGAACATTTCTTCCTTCCCGCCGCCAAATTGGGGAAATCCGTGCCCCTCCTCGGCGCTGCGCCCGGTGGCGCGCCGCCGCCGGAGCGGCGCGACCCGCGCGAGGCAGCGGCCCTCGAAAAGCCCAAGGGGCGGCTGCTGATTTTCTGGGGCTGCCATGCCACCGCCCCCAAGGGCCAGCCCTTCATCATCGACTTTGCCAAATTGCCGACAGCAAAAATGCCGCCCATCGCAATGCCGGCGGGCATGGGTGGCAGGATGGGGGGCGCGGATCGCTCGCGGGCGATGCAGCCCGGGCGCGATGACAACAGCGCCTGGTGGCCCAATGGCAAGAGCCGCAAGGAGATCAAATCCGGCGCATCGCTGGTCGGTGCGCATCGCATCACCAGCGCTTTTGCCCCGGAGATCAGCTTTTCGCTGGCGCAGGATTTCATGGCGCCCTTGTCCATCACGGTCGATAGCGCAGGCAGCGCCATCGATCTCTCATGGAACAATGTCGCATCCGCAACTGGCTATGCCGCCTTTGCCATTGGCGGGATGGATCGAGCCATGGCGGGCAGCGGCGAGGGCGGCGACCTGGTGATATGGACATCGGCCGCCAACCGCGACTTTGCCGGCGGTTCAGACTGGCTGCCGCCCGCCGAGGTGCAGCGCGAAATCGCCGCGCGAAACATCATGCCGCCCAGCCAGACGCAATGCGCCATTCCCGCCGAGGCCAAAGCGGCGGCAAACGGGATGATGATGGGCTTTCTCAATGGCTTTGGGCCGGAGGAGAATTTCGCATTCCCGCCGCGGCCCACCGATCCTGGCGCTGTGTGGAACATCGAATGGACCGCCAAGGCGCGCTATCGCACCTCGGGCAGTTTCATGGTGGGCGTGGGCGGCCCGATGGGTGCGCGCGGCAGCCAGCCGGAGCCCAAGCCGCGCAAGCCGCGCCCCTGCCGGGGGCCAATGGGCATTCCTATCCCCGGCACAAGCTGTTAACGCAGCGCGCGTGGCACTGGTTGAACTTGCGCGATACCCCAATGGCATGGAGGCGGAGCTGATCCGCGGGCGGCTCGAATCGGCGGGCGTGCATGCGGTGTGCTTTGATGCCGCGATGAACATTGCCGAAAGCGTGGGGCTGATGATCCCGGTGCGCATCATGGTGCTGGATGAGGATCTGGCCGAGGCACAGGCACTGCTCGCCAGCTTTGACAATCCCTTTGCGTGACGCCGCCCATGGCCGCTCCGCGCCTGCGCATTGCCAGCTACAACATCCGCAAGTGCATCGGCCTTGATCGACGCCGCAATCCGGAGCGCACGCTCGCTGTTCTGTGCGAGCTGGATGCCGATATCATCGCGCTGCAAGAAGCAGACCGGCGCGTCGGCACGCGGGCCAGCGCCATCCCGCCCGAGCTGCTGGCCGCGCACAGCCCCTATGAGCCGGTTAGCCTGAACAGCCGGGCGCTCAGCCTTGGCTGGCATGGCAACGCCATCCTGCTGCGGCGCGGGCTGAGGGCGCTCCATTCTGACCGGATTGTCCTGCCAACGCTGGAGCCGCGTGGCGCGGTGCTGGCGGATATTGCCATCAGCGGGCATGTGGTCCGCATCATCGGCATGCATCTCGATCTGTCGGGGCTGAGACGACACAGCCAGGCGCGCGCCATATTGCAGGCAAGTGCTGGCCCGGCAAGCGTGCCGACAGTGCTGGTGGGGGATTGTAACGCCTGGCGGCGTGGCGCGGCGTCGATGCGGGCGCTGGCCCGGCATTTCATGCTGGCCGAGACAGGCCCCAGCTTTCCGACGCGGCGGCCCTTTGCCGAGCTGGACCGGATCTTTCACTCCCACCATCTGCAGCTGGCTGGATGCGGCGTGCATGCCAGCCCGCTGGCGCAGCGTGCATCCGATCATCTGCCGGTCTGGGCGGATTTTACCCTTCAGGGCTGACGACGGCAGCGCGCCATTCACATTTTTGCCTAAAATTTAGGCAAGAATCGTCCATTCGCACAAAAATGCGGCGCTGCAGCAAAATTGATCGCGCGGCGCCGCCGCTCTCAAAAAGCTGAAAAAACATGATTTTGATGTCTCCCAGCGCAACTGGCACGCCGATTGCTTAACAAATCGTTGCAATGCAAAACAGGGAGGCAGCATGAAGCTGATCATCGCAATCATCAAACCCTTCAAGCTGGATGACGTGCGTGAGGCACTCACCGGCATCGGGGCCAGCGGGATGACCGTGAGTGAGGTCAAAGGCTTTGGCCGGCAAAAGGGCCAGACCGAAATCTACCGCGGTGCCGAATATGCAACCAACATGGTGCCCAAGGTGAAGATCGAGCTGGCCTGCGACGACGATCTCGCCATGCGCGCTGTGGAAACCATCCAGCAAACGGCGGGCACCGGCGCGATCGGCGATGGCAAGATTTTCGTGCTCGATATCGGCCATGCCGTGCGCATCCGCACTGGCGAAGCAGGCGAGGCCGCACTGTGAGCACCATGATCTCGATCACACAAGATGGCCTGGCCAAGGGCCGTGCAACTGAGACGGAAGGAACCGGGGAATGACCAAATTTCTTGCAAGAGCGGGAGGCGCGATTGCAACCATCGGGGCGGGCCTGTGGGCCTTGCCCGCCATGGCCGCGGCGGCTGCTGCACCCGCGGCCGAGGCTGTCGCTGCTGCCGCTGAAGGGCCGATCAAGGCGCCCACAGTCGAGCAGATGGCCACGATGGTCGACAAGGGCGATACGGCGTGGATGCTGATCAGCTCGGCCCTGGTGCTGCTGATGTCGATCCCGGCGCTCGCACTATTTTACGGCGGGCTGGTGCGCACCAAAAACATGCTCAGCGTGCTGATGCAGGTGTTCATGATCGTCAGCATTGCCGCGCTGGTGTGGGTCAGCTGGGGCTATTCGATGGCGTTCACGTCCACCGGCACGCCATTTCCGGCGCTGTTTGGCGGGCTGGACAAGGCATTTCTGATGAATGTCAACGCAGGCACCTTTGCCGCCACATTCAGCAACAATGTCTATATTCCCGAATATGCGTTCGTCGTCTTCCAGATGACCTTCGCCTGCATCACGCCTGCGCTCATCGTGGGTGCCTTTGCCGAGCGCGTGAAATTTTCAGCGCTGATGATCTTCACTGTGCTGTGGCTCACGCTGGTCTATTTCCCGGTGGCGCACATGGTGTGGTATTGGGCGGGGCCTGATTTCCTTGTCGATACGGTCAAAAAGGCGGCCGACGGCAGCATCATTGCGCAGGATGCCGGGCTGTTCTGGGGCATGGGCGCGCTCGATTTTGCCGGTGGCACCGTTGTGCACATCAATGCCGGGATCGCGGGCCTGGTCGGCTGCCTCATTATTGGCAAGCGGCTGGGCTTCGGCAAGGAGGCGACCCCGCCGCACAGCCTGACGATGACGATGATCGGCGCGTCGCTGCTGTGGGTGGGCTGGTTCGGCTTCAATGCCGGTTCCAATCTGGAATCAAATGGCATTGCCGCGCTTGCCTTCATCAACACCTTTGTCGCAACTGCGGCCGCGGCGGTCAGCTGGGCCCTGGTGGAGCAGGTGAAGCATGGCAAGCCTTCGCTCCTGGGCGCGGTTTCGGGTGCGGTTGCCGGCCTTGTTGCGATCACGCCGGCATCGGGCTTTGCCCACCCCGGCACCGCCATCATCCTCGGCCTCGTCGTATCGCCGATCTGCTACCTCTTCATTTCCTACGTGAAGGCAAAGCTGCAATATGACGATACGCTCGATGTGTTCGGCATTCACGGCATTGGCGGGATTGTCGGTGCGATTGGCACGGCCATCGTCGCGGCACCCTCGCTCGGCGGGCAGGGCTATTTCGACTATACCGTGTTCCCGGCCGTGGCGGTCACGCCCGAGGCATATAGCATCGCAACGCAGCTGATGACGCAGCTGAAGGCTGTGGTCGGCACTGTGCTGCTGTCCGGCATCGTTTCGGCAATCCTGTTCTTCCTGCTCGACAAGACGATCGGCCTGCGCCCGACCGAAGATGCCGAGCGCGAGGGGCTTGATCTCTCCGAACATGGGGAGCGCGCCTATAATTATTGAGCGCTTCCGATCACCAGCTTGGGGCCGCCTGCTCTCCCCTTTTCACCTGCACCGGCGGCCCCTCACCAGGTTCCTCCTGCGAACCAACCACTGGCCGAGGCTTCATTGCCTCGGCCGCTTTTTGCTGCAGGGCAGGGGTGCAGCATTTATGACCAAAAAATGACTTGTCAGCCGCGTTCGCAGCGCTACAACATGGTCATGTTATTCGGGAGGGGAGAGCCCGAAAGGCTGGGCCGGTGCAGCGATGCGCCGGCCCTTTTTTTTGCCGTCACCAGCGGGGGCGAAACAGCTGCTGCGCGAAGCCCTTATCCCAGATGCGCCCGCACAAAATCTGCACAGCGTTCGCCGATCATGATGCTGGGCGCATTGGTGTTTCCGGAAACGACCCGCGGCATCACGCTGGCATCGGCCACATAAAGCCCGGCCAGCCCGCGCACCCGCAGCTCAGGATCGCAAACGGACGCGGCATCGCTGCCCATGCGTGCCGTGCCGACGGGATGATAGACCGTATCGGCGCGGCTGCGGATCAGCTGTTCGAGCGCGGCATCGTCTTCCAGCGGCGTATCGTGGCGATCGCGTCCGCCATGCCGGCTGATCGGCGGGCTGGTGAGAATCCGGTGGGTCAGGCGCACGCCGCGCTTCATCACCTCCATGTCCCGCGCATCATCAAAGAAATTGGGATCGATCAGCGGGGCGGATTTTGCCTTGGGGCCATCAAGCCGCACGGTGCCGCGGCTGTGGGGCCTGAGGACGCACACATGGCACGAAAAGCCGACGCCCTTGGGCTGGCTGCGGCCATGATCTTCCAGCATGGCAGGCACGAAGTGGAATTGCAGATCGGGCACGTCCACATCAGGCGCGGAGCGGGCAAAGCCGCCGCTTTCGGCATAAGGCGTGGTGAGCGTGCCGGTGCGATCCCGCCGCCACTGGAAGATCGATCTGACAAAGCGGCCGAGTGCGGCCGGCGAGGTGCCGCCAAAGACATTGCCACCGGTTTCGAAGCTGAGCACATAATCGACGTGATCCTGAAGGTCGCTGCCCACGGCGGCACAGTCGATCAGCGGTGTGATGCCGTTGGCAAACAGGTGATCGCCCGGCCCGATGCCCGACAGCATCAGCGTTTGCGGCGTGCCAAAGGCGCCGCCGGCAAGGATCACCGCGCCGCGCGCCATGATGTCGCGGCTGCCACCGAACAGCCCCTGGCGGATGCGCACGCCGGCGGCCCGCCCCTCCTTGATGATGATCTTTTCGACCAGTGCACCCGTTTCCACATGCAGCCGCCCGGCGGCCTGCGCGGGTTCGATATAGGCGCGCGCGGCAGACCAGCGCTCTCCCCGCTTCTGGGTGACCTGATAGAGGCCGACCCCCTCAAACTGGGCGCCATTGAAATCGGGATTGCGCGGCAGCTGCAGGCTGGCCCCGCTCTCCACAAAGTCGACACTGCCGGGATTGGCATAGAGCTGATCTGAAACGGACAGCGGGCCATCGCCTCCGTGATAGGCATCGGCGCCGCGCACATTGCCCTCGGCCCGCTTGAAATAGGGCAGCACATCGGCATAGGCCCAGCCCGTTGCGCCAAGCGCGGCCCATTGATCATAATCCCAGGCGCAGCCGCGGATATAGACCATGGCATTGATCGCAGAGCTGCCGCCCAGGCCCCGCCCCCGGGGCTGGTATCCGCGCCTGCCGTTCAGCCCTTTTTGCGGTACGGTTTCAAATCGCCAGTTGGTGTTGTTGGGAAGGAAGGGCAGCATGCCGGGTGCCTTGATGCGCCAGCTTTTGTTCGCGCTGCCCGCTTCAAGCACGCACACGCTATATTTTCCGCCCTCGCTCAGCCGGCCGGC
>CAZFYJ010000074.1:0-8459 GCA_964523215.1 uncultured Sphingomonadaceae bacterium
GCGGGCCATAATGGCCATAATCCGCCGGCCACCATGCTTGCGAATCCGTCATCAGCGCGCAGATATCGGCCTTGATTGCATCAAGATCGAGCTTCTTGAACTCTTCGGCATAGCTGAATTCGGGGCCCATCGGATCGCTGAGCTCCGAATTTTGGCGCAGAATGTCCAAATTCAGCTGATTGGGCCACCAGAGATCGTTGGTCATGCCGCGCACCAGCGCAACCCGGCTGACCTTGCCCATCGGGCACTGCGTTTCAGCGTTCATCACACACTCCTGTCATCATGAGTCGTTGGGGGGATATGGCGTAGGTGAGCTTTAACCGGAAAATTGTCCAATCGATTAATTCTGAATGGCTGATCGAAATAGCCGATATATGCGGCTTGCCCGATCCGGCGCATTTCGCCCAGCAGGTAGCCCCCCATGAGCAGTTTAAGCCGCTATTGTGGCTCAACCGCGACAAAACAACCGCGCGCACGATCCTTTTCCACGGCGTCGGCTGGAAAAATCCGCCCGTTCATCGCGATATAGACACCTGCGGGGGCGAGCTGTGCCGCGGCACAGGCCATGCCAAGATTGAACGGCGCATCGCTCTCGGCAAAGCGGGCGGGCGCCAGTGCGCCCACGAGGATGATGGTCTTGCCGCCCACGCCGCGCAGGGCAGCTGCCGTGTCCGTCATCGTATCCGTGCCATGGGTGATGATGATGCGCTGTTCCGGCGCATCAGCGACAGCGGCGGCAATCGCAGCCCGATCCGCATCGCTCAGCTCCAGGCTGTCCTTGCGCATCAGCTCGATCACCCGAAAAGCGAAGGTCACCCGGCCTTGCGCCAATATGCGCTCGACCATCGTGTCGCCCACCTGAAAGCTGCTGAGGGCATCGAAGTAAAGCTTGTCGATCGTCCCGCCGGTTGTGATGACGGCGATATCAGGGGTCGGCCCGGCCATGCTCATTCGCCCGCCTGTGCCAGCAGCCGCCTGGCCGCGGCCAGATGCGGCGCATCGAGCATCCGGCCATCGTGCGAAACGGCACCTGCGCCCGGCTGGGCTGCGAAGGCGGCCACCACGGCGCTGGCCGCTGCCATCTCGGCGGGACTGGGCGTGAATGCGGCATTGATGATCGGGACCTGCGCCGGGTGGATCGCCAGCATCCCGCCAAAGCCATCCCGCCGGGCACGCGCCGCATAGGCAGCCAGCCCGGCCTCGTCCCTGAATGCGGGGTAGACCGTATCCAGTGCCCGCACGCCCGCTGCGTGCGCGGCCATAAGTGCCAGCGTGCGCACCACCTCGTAAACCGGGGTATAGCGCCCATCGGCCTCGCGCGCCGAAAGCGCGCCGATCGCGGCCGGCAGGTCTTCAGCACCCCAGCTCAGCGCGGCAAGCCGGGGGGATGCGCCGCCATAGCTGTGAAGGCCGAACACCGCCTGCGGGGTTTCCGTCGCGATCGCGATGATCTGGCCATGCGCATCGCCCATCTCCTCAAGCGCTGCGCCGAGCCGCGCAACGCACGCGCCCGATTCCGATTTGGGCAGCACATAGCCTGCCGGTGCGGCAGGAACGATGGCCGCAAGATCCGCCTCTGCCATCCCGCTATCGAGCGGATTGATCCGCACCCACAGCGGCAGGCGGCGGTTGCTGGCGGCCACAAAATCGGCAACCGCACGCCGCGCATCCGCCTTGCGTTCCGGCGCGACGGCATCTTCGAGATCGAGGATCAGCGCATCGGCGCCGCTGGCCAGCGCCTTTTCCATCCGGTCGGGCCGGTCACCCGGCACAAACAGCAACGAGCGCAGCCGCATGGCTTATGCTTTCCGGACCAGGGCCGCGCGGGTGCAGGCGCACACCAGCTCGTCGCGCTGATTGTGCATGCGATGGGCAAAGGTCACGATCCCGGCATCGGGCCGCGAGGCCGAGAGGCGCAGATCTGCGATTTCCGTTTCAGCGCGCAGCGTATCGCCGATGAACACGGGGGCAGGCATGACAAGCCGGTCATAGCCGAGATTGGCGATCAGCGTGCCCAATGTCGTATCGCCGACCGAAAGGCCGATCATCAGCGCGAAGGTGAACGTGCCATTGACCAGAATCCGGCCGAATTCGCTCGCTTTTGCCGCTTCGGCATCGATGTGCAGCGGCTGGGGATTATGGGTCATGGTGGAAAAGAGCAGATTGTCCGTTTCCGTCACGGTGCGGCGAATGTCGTGACGGATCATGTCGCCGATCTGCCATTGGTCAAAAGTGCGTCCCGCCACGCCGCCTGTCTCCCCTTGCCGTGCTTTAGTGCCTGCTATTTTATCTTTCTTGTTTTGCCACAGCTGTCCAGCAAATAGCGGCGATGGCCATTGCACTGACCCATCTTCAGCGCCTCGAAGCGGAGGCGATCCACATCATGCGCGAAGTTGTGGCGGAGGCTGAACGCCCGGTCTTCCTCTATTCCGTGGGCAAGGATTCGGCCGTGATGCTCCATATCGCGCTGAAGGCCTTTTATCCTGCCCCGCCGCCATTTCCTTTCCTGCACATTGCCAGTGGCTGGGATTTTCAGGATTTGCTCGCGCTCAGGGATCGTCAAGCCGCGCGCTATGGGCTGGACTTGATTGTCCATCACAATGCCGAAGCGGCCGCAGAGGGCATCAATCCGATCGACACGCCAACCGGGGTTTATTCGCGGCTGATGCTGACTGATGCGCTGAAGACCGCGCTCGATGCCGGCGGCTTTGATGCGGCCTTTGGCGGGGGACGTCGCGATGAGGAAAAGGCGCGCGCGAAGGAACGCATTTTTTCGTTTCGCACGGCATCGCACGGCTGGGACCCGAAGCAACAGCGCCCGGAGCTGTGGAGCCTTTACAATGCGCGCAAGGCAAAGGGCGAGAGCATCCGCGTCTTTCCGCTCTCCAACTGGACCGAGCTCGACATCTGGCAATATATCCTGGCCGAAAACATCGAGATTGTGCCCCTCTATTTCGCTGCCGAACGGCCGACGATCGAGCGAGACGGCCTGCTGCTCGTGGTAGACGATGCGCGCCTTGCGCTGCGCCCCGGCGAGCGGATCCTGCGCCAGTCGGTCCGTTTCCGCACGCTTGGCTGCTACCCGCTGACCGGCGCGGTGCCGAGCGAGGCGACCACCCTGCCCGACATCATTCAGGAAATGCTGCTGACCCGCACATCAGAGCGCCAGGGGCGGGCCGTGGACAAGGATCAGGCCGCCAGCATGGAAAAGAAGAAGCAGGAAGGCTATTTCTGATGGCTGACCAGGCTTATGTGGCCGATGCCCTGATTGGCGAGGATATCGAGGCCTATCTTGTGCAGCATCAGCAGAAATCGCTGTTGCGCTTCATCACCTGCGGATCGGTGGACGATGGGAAATCGACGCTGATCGGGCGCATGCTGTATGACAGCCGGATGATCTTCGAGGATCAGCTCGCCGCGCTCGAGGCAGACAGCAGGCGGATCGGCACCCAGGGTGATGCGATCGATTTCGCGTTGCTGGTGGATGGCCTTTCCGCCGAACGCGAACAGGGCATCACCATTGATGTTGCCTATCGCTTTTTCACGACCGAAAAGCGCAAGTTCATCGTCGCTGATTGTCCAGGGCACGAACAATATACCCGCAACATGATCACCGGCGCATCGACGGCGGACCTTGCCATCCTGCTGGTCGATGCACGCAAGGGGATTTCGGTGCAGACCCGGCGACACGCCTTCCTTGCCAGCCTGATCGGCATTCGCAACATCGTGCTTGCCGTCAACAAGATGGATCTGATCGGCTATGATCGCGATCGCTATGAGGCCATTTGCGACGCATTTCGCGCTTTTGCTGGCACGGCGGGCATTGGCGATGATTTTGCCTGCATTCCGATTTCCGGCCTTGCCGGCGACAATATCAGCGTCCGCTCGCAACATATGCCCTGGTATGGCGGGGATACGCTGATCGCGCTGCTGGAGGAAGTGCCCCTCCATTCGGCCCGTGATGCAGCCCTGCCCTTTTGCATGCCGGTGCAATGGGTGAACCGCCCGCACCTCGATTTCCGGGGCTTTGCCGGCACGATTGCCGAAGGCAGCCTTGCTCAGGGCGATCCCGTGCAGGTGCTGCCGGGCGGGCGGACCAGCCGGGTGACGCGCATTGTCAGCCATGATGGCGATCTGGACCGGGCGGTTGCCGGACAGGCGGTCACGCTCTGCCTGGCCGACGAGATCGAGTGTGCGCGCGGCTCCATGATCGCAGCCGCCGATGCCGCGCCGCAAATGGCCGAAAAACTCTCCACGCATCTTGTCTGGATGGATGAAGCCCCGCTGGTGCCACGCCGTGCCTACTGGCTCAAAATCGGCACACAGCTGGTCACCGCCACGGTGCAGCCGCCGGATTACGCGATCAATGTCAACACGATGGAGCAGCTTGCAGTGCCAACGCTGGCGCTGAATGCGATCGGGGTGGTCGACATCGTGACCGACCGGCCCATCATCTTTGCCCCCTATGCCGAAAGCCGCGCGCTTGGCGGCTTCATTCTGATCGACAAGATCACCAACCGCACGGTCGCCGCCGGGATGGTGCGCCATGCGCTGGCGCCTGCACGCAACGTTCACTGGCAGGCAACCGACATCACGCGCGAGGCGCACGCCCGGCAAAAGGGCCAATCGCCCCGGCTGCTGTGGTTCACCGGGCTTTCGGGCTCCGGCAAGTCGACCATTGCCAATCTGGTTGAACAAAGGCTGTTCGCGCTCGGCCGGCACAGTTTTCTGCTCGACGGCGACAATGTGCGCCACGGTTTGTGCCGCGATCTGGGCTTTTCCAGTGAAGACAGGACGGAGAATATCCGCCGCATCGGGGAGGTGGCGCGCCTGATGCTGGATGCCGGGCTGATCGTGCTGAGCGCCTTCATTTCGCCCTTCCGCGCCGATCGCGATATGGTGCGCGCCATGCTGCCGCCCGGCGAATTCATCGAAATCTTCGTGGATACGCCGCTGGAGGTGGCGGAAGCGCGTGATCCAAAGGGGCTTTACAAGCGCGCCCGGGCCGGGGAAATTGCCGACTTCACCGGCATAGAAAGCCCCTATGAAGCCCCCCTTCGCCCGGACATTCACATCGATACGACGCGCATGTCTGCGGCAGAAGCCGCAGACATGATCGTGGAACATGTGATCGGCGTGTGGAGCCCGGATCTATGATCCATGGCTGAGGAGCTGGGCGACGATCATGCCCTGGCGCTGGAGCTGGCGCGCGAAGCGGGGCGCATGCTGCTTGTCCTCCAGGCAACATCCGGGCTTGGCGGTGCTGCATTGGGGGCAGAAGGCGATCGCATTGCCAATGATTATCTGATGGGCATGCTGCGGCTGCGGCGCGGCCATGATGCCACGCTTTCGGAGGAAGAGCAGGACGGGCCGGATCGACTTTCCTGCCGGCGCGTGTGGATTGTCGACCCGCTGGATGGCACGCGCGAATTTTCGGAAGGGCGCGATGATTGGGCCGTGCATGTCGCGCTGGCGCAGGATGGAGAGGTGGTGGCCGGAGCAGTGGCCTTGCCGGCGCGCAATCTGTGCTTCGGCACGCACATGGCCCAACATGCAACGGAATGGACGCCGCGTGCACCGCGCATCCTGATCAGCCGCAGCCGCGCCTGTGACGAAGCACAGCATATCGCGGACGTTCTGGGCGGCACCGTCTCACTGATGGGAAGCGCAGGCGCAAAGGCCATGGCCATCATTCGCGGCGATGCCGATATCTATATCAATTCAGGCGGGCTGAACGAATGGGATGCGGCAGCCCCCCTTGCCGTTGCGCGCGCCTTCGGGCTGCACGCCAGCCGGATCGATGGCAGCCCGATCCGTTTTAACCAGCGCACGCCCTTCATCCCCGATCTGCTGATCTGTCACCCGGCCATGGCGCGCCCTGTGATGGCGGCGGTCAATCCGGCCTGAACGGCCCGATCAACTGCGGCTCAGGCCCGGCTCAACTGCTCAACCGTTCAGCCAGAAAATCGGCCAGCAGCTGCACCCGTCGTGCGCGGATCACGCCCGGCGGGCTGACCAGATGCAAAGCCAGTGGCGGGGGCGACCAATCCGGGAGCAGCGCGATCAGCCGCCCCGCCGCCAGTTCAGCGGCGCAGATGAAATCGGGCAACTGGCCAATGCCAAGCCCGGCACATAGAGCAGGCAGCATAGCATCGCCATTGTTCACCCGCAGCGGCCCGGCCGGTCGCACGGCGGCTTCGCTGCCATCGGCGGCGGTATAGCGCCAGATTTCGGGATTGCGGCTGAGCGTGTAGCCAATGCAGCGATGCTCGCCTAGCTCCACCGGGTGCCGCGGGCTGCCATGGCGCGCCACATAAGCGGGGCTGGCCAGCGTATGCAGGCGGACGGCACACAGCTGCCGCGCCCGCAGGCTGCTATCCGGCAACTGGGCTATGCGCAGAGCCAGATCAAAGCCGCCGCCGATCACATCGACCTGCGCATCGGAGAGGTGCACATCCACCTGCAGTCCCGGATAGGCCGCAAGGAAATCGGCCAGCAGCGGTGCCACTTTGCCAATGCCAAAGCTCATCGGCGCTGCCAGCCGGACCAGCCCCGACGGGCCAATGGCCGCATCACGCGCAGCCTCTTCGGCGGCCTCGCATTCGGCGCGGATGCGCCGCGCGTGCGCGATCAGCCTTTCGCCGCTTGGCGTGAGCGCAAGGCGGCGTGACGTGCGATTGAAGAGCGGGGTTTCGAGGCTGCGCTCCAGCCGCGTCACGATTTTCGAGATCGTCGCCTTCGAAAGGCCAAGCGCAATACCCGCGCCGCTGAAGCTGCGCTGCTCGGCAACGGTTGCGAAAATGATCCACGCTTCGGCATCCGGAATGCGCATAATGGAAACAATATGTTTCTTTTGTTTCTATTTCAATCATCCGTTCGTCGACTATCTCTCCCTCAACACTGCATAGAGAAGGAGACTTGCGATGATCACGACCCGCGCAAAGATCGACATCCGCCCCTTTTCCAGCCTCGGCGCTGCCAATCATGGCTGGCTGGATGCTCATCATCATTTTTCTTTTGCCAACTATTATGATCCGGCCCGCATGGGCTGGGGAGACATCCGCGTTTGGAATGACGACATCATTCAGCCGCAATCGGGATTTCCGCCGCATCCGCACGCCGACATGGAAATCATCACCTATGTCCGCACAGGTGCCATCACCCATCAGGACAGCCTGGGCAACAAGGGCCGCACAGTGGCTGGTGATGTGCAGGTGATGAGCGCGGGCACTGGCATCCGCCATTCCGAATATAATCTGGAAAACGAAGCAACCAGCATCTTCCAGATATGGATTGTTCCCGATCGGACTGGCGGGGCACCTGGCTGGGGCACCAAGCCATTTCCGAAGGCAGACCGTTCGGGCAGCTGGGCCGTGCTGGCAAGCGGTCGGGCCGATGATGGCGATGCGCTGCCGATCCGCACGGACGCCCGCGTGCTCGGCGCAACGATCAAGGCCGGCGAGAGCCTGACCTACGACGTCGGCGCAGGCCGCCACGCCTATCTTGTGCCGGCCACCGGGCGGCTGGAGATCGATGGCCGGACTGTCAACGCGCGCGACGGCGTGGCGATCGGCGATGGCAGCCTCAGCATGACTGCGATTGAAGAAAGCGAAATCGTCCTCGTCGATGCAGCCTGAGGCATCCTCCGCCCAGGCCTAATCGACGTTTGCGTTCGCCGGGCATGGGAACTTGGGGGACAAAATCTGCCTCAAATTATGCCCCAAATTCGATCGGACCGCATTGGAACAAATTTGAGCGGATGCGGGCGGACAAAGGTCATTTCTGGCAAATTTTTGCCAATTTGCCCAGCTGCAACGGGATGTCGTGAGACAGGCAAATGGTGCAGAAGAGGACTCGATCTCGACAATTTTATATCATCTTTATCAGCACCTTAGTTAGTTCAGGTTTCGCCAAATGCCCGAACAAGGCCCAAAATCGTGAAATAACGCATTGGTTCTGAGCATTTTTCGGACTCTATGGGGTTCATTACCCATAGTTTCGGCTGGCTGATGGTCACTTTGAAGCAGTCTCGCGCCTTTAGTTTGACCGGATCTAGGCCCGCTTACCACTGCGGAGGCACGTAGTTGTCGGTTCAGCGTCAGCCCCACTTTTCTGCTACCGAGCGCAACAGAGTGCGGAACGCCCAACCAATCGGTCACATCTGTAGCACGGATTGATAGGTTTGGCGTTGCCCGCACGGTAAGACTGCGAGGCAGCGCAGAATACCGCACGCGAAGCTGTCTCCACGCAGCCAGACTATTCCCATGACTTTTTGCTCTGCAGGTTGAACCCCAATCCGAATCCGAAAGGATACAATGTACCTTCAGCGTCATAGCCGGGCGCATCAGGATGTTGACGCAGTACCGCCGTCCGCGTGGCCGGCAGGGCGAAGGGCAAACGGCCTGCGGGTGCCGCCTTGCCCGTGATGATATCCAGCTGGGCACGGTCGCTGACCCCAA
>CAZFYJ010000075.1:0-8454 GCA_964523215.1 uncultured Sphingomonadaceae bacterium
AGGGCCGCTGCGCTTGTCACGCTCGCGGCGCGACCATTGCGCATTTAGGTGGCGGGCGTCAGCACTTCGCGGCCATTGTAGAAACCACAGGCCGGGCAAATATTGTGCGGGCGCTTCAGCTCGCCACAATTCGAACATTCCTGAAAGGCCGCGATCGACAGCGCATCATGGCTGCGCCGCATGCCGCGACGGGACGGAGAGGTTTTTCGCTTTGGAACGGCCATGATGCCAGACGCCTTTTTTCTGTTGAATCCGGTTCGCGGTGCCTCGTCCGCCATGTCGCCGGACATGGCCCAGAATCACACGCATTGCTGTTGAAGGGCCGCGCTATAGCGATTTTCGCAGCCAGCGCAAGGCCTGCATCCCTTCGCGGGTGCGCCGCGCTTGCCAAATCGCCAAGGCTGTGCAACCCAGCCCGCACCATCCACATCGGGGGAGACTGGATCATGCCGATTTTGCCCATCAGCCTGACACTGGCGGCAGCGGCCGCGCTGATCAACATCTGGCTGTCCATCCGCATCGGCCAGATCCGCAGGCGTGAAAAAATCTCAGTGGGCGATGGCGGCAATGAAGCGCTGATCCGGCGGATGCGCGCGCAGGCCAATTTCCTCGAAAACACGCCGTTCGTGCTGGTTCTGGTGCTGCTGATCGAGATGGGCACGGGCGCGGCCGCCGGGCTGTGGGGGGCAATGGCGCTCTATGTCGCTGGCCGCGTGCTGCACGCCATCGGCATGGATGGCAGCCTGAACTGGGGCCGCATGGTCGGCACGCTGATCACGATGCTGACGCAGGCCGGGCTGGCAATCTTTGCGCTGTATCTGTTGTTGAGCAGCCAGGGCTAGGGCGATAACCACGCGGGCCGGGGCTCGCACGCAAAAAGGGCCGTGCGCAATGGGGATCGCACACGGCCGTTTTTTGTTCGCGTTTGCATGGTTCGCACGCGTCCGCCTTGCTCACATGGGCGCACGCGCCGGGATCAGGCCCCTTCGACCTCGCTCAGCGCGATCTTCACGCCCGGCCCCATGGTGGAGCTGAGCGCCACCTTGCGCACATATTTGCCCTTTGCGCCCGATGGCTTGGCCTTGACCACGGCATCGACAAAGGCATGGAAATTGCGCTTCAGATCGGCATCGGCAAAGCTCATCTTGCCGAGCCCGGCATGGATGATGCCCGCCTTTTCGACGCGATATTCGATCTGCCCGCCCTTTGCTGCCTTCACGGCTTCGGCCACATTGGGGGTCACCGTGCCCAGCTTCGGATTGGGCATCAGCCCCTTGGGGCCAAGCAGCTTGCCGAGCCGGCCGACCACGCCCATCATGTCCGGCGTGGCGATCACCCGGCCATAATCCAGATCGCCGGCCTGCATTGCCTCCATCAGATCTTCGGCACCCACACGGTCTGCGCCCGCGGCCTTGGCCTCTTCGGCCTTGTCGCCCTTCGCAAAGACGGCAACCTTCACATCCTTGCCGGTGCCGGCCGGCAGCGTGACCACGCCGCGCACCATCTGATCGGCATGGCGCGGATCGACGCCGAGGTTCATCGCAACCTCCAGCGTTTCATCCATCTTGCGCGATGCCAGTTCCTTCAGCAGGGCAATGGCCTCGTCCACGCCGTGCAGCTTCTCGCTGTCCACTTTTTCGGCGAGCATTTTTGCTTTCTTGGTCAGTTTTGCCATGGGTTCAGCCCTCCACCACTTCGAGGCCCATTGCGCGGGCAGAGCCTTCGATGATCCGCGTTGCCGCTTCAAGATCGTTCGCGTTCAGGTCCTTCATCTTCAGTTCGGCGATTTCCGTCAGCTTCGAACGGGCGATCTTGCCCGCGCTCACCTTGCCCGGTTCTTTCGAGCCCGATTTCAGATTGGCTGCCTTCTTGATCAGGAAGGTTGCCGGCGGGGTCTTGGTTTCGAACGAAAAGCTCTTGTCGGCATAAACGGTGATGATGGTCGGGATCGGCATGGATTTTTCCAGGCTGTCCGTCGCGGCGTTGAATGCCTTGCAAAATTCCATGATGTTGACGCCGCGCTGGCCCAGTGCCGGGCCGATTGGCGGCGATGGATTGGCAGCGCCAGCTGGCACCTGGAGCTTGATATAGCCCGTAATCTTCTTTGCCATATGTCTGTCTCACTCTGTTGCATGGGCCACGCATGTGCCTGGCCCGGTTCAAGTTTAGCGGTCCAGCAAGCGGCAGGCCCGACATGTCGAACTGCCTCTCTCCCGCGGCTCATCCGGGGCCGGCACGAAGCCCGCCCCAAATTCCTTATTTCATGCGCTCCACCTGCTCGAAGTCCAGCTCGACCGGCGTGGCGCGGCCGAAGATCGACACCGATACCTTGACGCGGTTCTTGTCGAAATCCAGTTCCTCAACCAGGCCATTGAAGCTGGCAAAGGGCCCGTCGAGCACCTTGACCTGATCGCCGATTTCATAATCGACACGAACCTGCGTCTTGGGTGCCTTGGCTGCCTCTTCCTTGCTGTTCAGGATGCGCGCCGCCTCTGCCTCGCTGATCGGCTGCGGCTTGCCGGATGCGCCGAGAAAGCCGGTCACCTTGGGCGTGTTCTTCACCAGGTGATAGACATCATCGGTCATCGCCAGCTTGGCCAGCACATAGCCGGGGAAGAACTTCTTTTCCGATTGCACCTTCTTGCCGCGACGCACTTCGGTCACGGTTTCGGTGGGCACTTCGACGGCTTCGACCAGCGCATCGAGGCCCATGCGTGCAGCCTCTGCCACGATGCTGTCCCGCACCTTGTTTTCAAAGCCCGAATAGGCGTGAATGATATACCAGCGTGCCATAGATTTTCTGCGTATGTCCTTGTTTGCGGCTGCGTGTCCCTGATCAGCCCGCGAGCGATATCAGCCAGTTGACGATGGCCTTGAACACCTGATCAACGCCGAAAAAGAAGAAGGCGAGGATCACGGTCATGATCACCACCATCACGGCCGTCATCATCGTTTCGCGGCCTTCGGGCCACACCACTTTCGATGTTTCCGCACGCACCTGGCGGATGAATTCGCCCGGAGTCAGCTTTGCCATGGCCACTTTCCTACATGCCGTGAAATCATGGGTCCGCTGCCCGCCGATGCGGACAAATGTCGAATCCTGATTTCGGGATTGCCCGTGCCCCTAATCTGCTTTGCAGCGAAAGGCAAGGCTTGGCGTGCGCATGGCATGAGGCAGACTTATGCGCCGCCGCTTTCACAAATCCGTCTTTGGCAAATAAGGTGCATCACCCGCAGCAACGGGCAGATGAATGGCAGGAGTGGAGGGGCTCGAACCCCCGGCCCTCGGTTTTGGAGACCGATGCTCTACCAGCTGAGCTACACTCCTGCATCTGCGCGCGGCAGGCCGCCCCATATCGCCCCGCTGCGGGCGGCGCAAGGGGGATTGCCGTTCGCGCAGCCCTTGTTTATCCAGCGCAGCATGCAAGCCTGCCGCTTCCCTTCCCCCTCATGAGCGACGCCGACCGCGACGGTGCCGATGTTGCGCGCGCGGAGTTGAGCGCTGCGATCAGCAGCATCGCTGCCGGCGATCGCATGGCCTTTGCCACGCTCTACCAGCGGACCAGCGCGAAACTATTCGGCATATGCCTGCGTATCTTGGGCGACAACGCCCGCGCCGAAGATGCGCTGCAGGAGGTTTATGTGGCCGTGTGGCAGAATGCCGCCCGATTTGACGCCCGCCGTGCCAGCCCGATCACCTGGCTGGCAACGCTTGCCCGCAACCGATCGATTGACCGGCTGCGCCGCCTGCGCGCCGCTGGAGGCGTGAGCGCGCCCGGGGCTGGCAGTGACGCGACGCAACTGGATGCAGCACTTGCCATTGCCGATCCTTCGCCACCTGCCGACATGCGCGTGGCGCAGGATCAGACCGCCGCCGCGCTGGGCCGCTGCATGGCCGAGCTGGACAGCACCGATGCGGGCTTCATCCGCGCGGCCTATCTGGCGGGAGCCACGCACGCAGAGCTGGCGAGCCGGCTGTCCATGCCGCTTGGCACGGTGAAAAGCCGGATGCGGCGGGCGCTGGTCAAGCTGCGTCATTGCCTTGAGGCGCAGGGACATGATGCGGCGGGTGCGCTTGCCCATGGCTGATCCGCTGCCTCCCGCCCCCGGCCGGTTGAGCGATGCCGATGCAGCGCTTGCCGGCGAGGTTGCGCTGCGCATGCTGGAGCCCGGGGCCATGGCATCGGCACAGCAACGCATGGCTCAGGATGCTGCATTTGCTGCAGAAGTGGCGGCATGGGAGGCGCGGCTCGCGCCGCTCGCAACCGGGGCCAACATGGCCCCCTCGCCCGATCTTTGGCCCAGGATTTCGGCGGCAACCGGTGATGCTGCCGCGGAGGTCCCGGCGCCGTCCCCAACTCCACCCCCCACTCCCGCCCCCACTGCCGCGAACGACAATCGCCTGATCTGGTGGAAGGCGGCAAGCGGGGCGGGCTTTGCGCTGTCGGCAGCACTTGCCCTGATGCTGGTCACACGCCCGGCCGGGCTGCCCGACACGCCGGACGCAGGCGCGCGCATCACGCCGCCGATGGTTGCCGCTCTTGCCAGCGAAACGGGCCGAATGGCGATGACGGCGACCTTCGATGCATCGACGCGCACACTGGTGATGACGCCCGTCGGCGTCGATACCGGCACGCTCTTCCCCGAATTATGGCTGATCCCGGCGCAGGGCCCGCGCAAGGGCGAGGCGATTTCGCTCGGCATGGTCGATGCGAAAAAGCCCACTGTGATCATCGTGCAGCCTGAATTTCAGGCGATGATCGGGGTGGGCGCGACCTTTGCCATCACCCCGGAGCCACCGGGCGGCGCACCCGGCGGCAAGGCAACCGGGCCCATCATCCTCAAAGGGGACATGGCCGACATCACGGCCTGATCTGCGGATCGCCGGGCTGTCTGGGCGGGCGCTGCGCGATGCAACCCGCACGCTACGGTCTTTAGGCCGGGTTCGCATTTTTTCCTGCATCGCAGTGCATCCGGGCGCGGGCGGACTGCGTAACTGCCGTGCATTCTCCCCCAAGCTAACCCACGATCCGGAAATGCACTGAGAAAGGAAATGACGTCATGAAAAAGCTTCTTCTGTCTGCCGCAGCGCTCGGCATGGTGGCTGTGCCGCTGGCCGCAGCCCTTCAGGCAACCCCCGCGCCCGAAATGTCCTACAAATCCAAGACGGGCAAGAAGACCGCAATGGCACCGACCAAAAACATTGTCGAAACCGCGGTTGCCACCCCTGATCTGAGCACGCTGGTCGCCGCCGTCCAGGCCGCCGGTCTGGTCGAAACGCTGGCATCGCCAGGTCCATTCACAGTGTTTGCGCCCACCAATGCCGCCTTTGCCAAGCTGCCTGCAGGCACGGTCGAAGCGCTGGTGCAGCCGCAGAACAAGGCCACGCTGACCAGCATCCTGACCTATCATGTCGTGGCGGGCAATTTCTCGTCGGCAGACATTGCCAAGGCCATCAAGGCAGGTGGCGGCGAAGCCAGCTTCAAGACCGTGAACGGCCATCCGCTGAAGGCCCGCATGCATGGCGGCGCGCTGGTGCTGACCGATGCGAAGGGCGGCACATCGCGCGTGCAACTGGCCAATCTGAAGCAGACCAATGGCGTGGTGCATGTCATCGATACGGTGGTGATGCCGTAATCACGGCCGCACGCCATTCCCATATCCGGGCCGCCACCCCCCTTTCGCGCGCCCGGCCTCTGGCCAGCCATTCCGGACCCTCCTCCGCCGGGATGGCTGGCATTTTTCCGCCCGGCTCGCTAGAGCCTGATGGCCATGGCGCTCGATCTTGATCTGTTGCTGCATGCCTATGCCATCGGCGTGTTTCCCATGGCAGACAGCCGCGATGCGGGGGAGATTTACTGGGTCGAGCCGAAACGCCGCACCATCTTGCCGCTTGATGGCTTTCGCCTGTCCCGCTCGCTGGCGAAGACGCTGCGGCAGGAGCGATTCCGTGTCACGCTGAACCAGGATTTTGCAGGCGTGATCCGCGAATGCGCCGCCGCCGTGGATAATCGCCCCTCCACCTGGATCAACGGGATGATCGAGGAGAGTTATACCGCGCTTGCCCGGCTGGGCCATGCGCACAGTATCGAATGCTGGCAGGTTGATGCCGATGGCCATGAGCAGCTGGTGGGCGGGCTCTATGGCGTTGCCCTGGGCCGTGCCTTTTTTGGCGAAAGCATGTTCAGCCGCGTCAGCGATGCATCCAAGGTGGCGCTTGCCCATCTTGTCGGGCGGATGCGCTTTGCCGGCTTTGTCTTGCTCGATTGCCAGTTCATGACGGCGCATCTGGCCAGCCTCGGCGCGATCGAGATCAGCCGCAAGGATTATCAGCGGCGGCTTCAGTTGGCCTTGGCGGGCACGGCCTTCGATGCCTCCGGCCGCTTGGGCGCATCGGATGCAGGCGCGCCACGGCTATCTCCGCCGCCAGTTGCTGCGACGGGGACTGCGGGCGCAGCAGCCGATTTGGGCGCGCTGGATGCCGCATTTTCGGAACCCGCGGCGCTGGCAGCAGCGCTCGGCTCCTTCGCCGGGGCGGCGGTGGGATCGCCCGGATATGTCATCGCACAGCTTCTCACAAACACATCATAGATCGGGTGCTGGATGATGTTGCGATCCGGCCGTTCCTTGAACAGCCAGCCGGAAAAGACGCGCCGCCATTCATTGTCCTGGCCCTGCACCACCAGCTGCACAAAGGCCCCGGTTTCGGATGCCAGTTCCCAGGAAGCCGTGCGTTCGCAGGCGCGCAACCGCACGATCACGCGGCCGAGACGAATCGCCTCGCCCGGCTTGATTTCGATCTCGCGCACCAGCCCGTTGCGCTTGTTGAGCAGGCCGAGCCGCGCAACCCGGTCCTTCATCGGGGTCGCGCCTTCGATACCGCCCTCTTCATCGGGGATCACTGTCGGCACGCTCAGCTGCTTGGCGAGCTGCTTCGCCTTTTCAGCCTGCCTGGCCTCATTGCTGCCCTGGCAGGCAGAGAGCAGGAGGATGCCCAGCAGGCCGGCGGCAAGAAAGGCAGGCTTCATGGCGGCGTCACGCGTGCAGATCACGGTGTCCAGGCGCTGTAATCGCCGGTTGCCGGCGCATGCCTGCCCTTGCGCTCCAGCGCGCCCGCCGGGCGATAGGCCGCCGGGCTGCCCGTCAGATTGGCGGTCGGGGCATCGATCCACGGCGGCGGCGGGGGCAGCGCCCTGTCTGGCACATCATCAAGCGTGAAATGCAGCCAGCCATGCCATTCCGGCGGCACGCGGCTCGCATCATTGGCACCCTGATAGATCACCCAGCGGCGCTTGCCGTCGCGCGTCTGATAATAGCGGTTGCCCAGCATGTCATCGCCCACATGCACGCCCTTGCGCCAGCTGTAGAGCGCCGTGCCGATGGTGGCCCCGTTCCACCAGGTGAAGATGTTTGCAAGCAATCCCATGGCGCGGCTTTAGGGCCAGTCCGGCTTATTTGTCAAAGGTCCAGCTGATGGTGGCATCGCTGCCGATGCCCAGCCGGGCTGCCGTGCCGCCATTGATTTCAAGCGCCGCCACCACCTCGCCCCCGCTCAGGATCGGCTCTTCGGAAAAGGGAATGGTGTTTTCGGCAATGCGATCGACGCTGCCATCGGCGCGGATATAGATGATATCGAGAGGGATCTGTGTGTTCTTCATCCAGAAATTGGCATATCTGGGGGTCTCGAAGGGAAACAGCATGGCCCCGTCAGCGGGCAGGCTGGCGCGATACATCAGGCCGCGCCGCTGCTCTTCGGGCGTGCGCGCCACCTCCGCATTGAAGCGGTGCGTCTTGCCATTGCTGCTGATCGTCACCGTCGCACGGGCGGATGCCTGCTGCGCGGCGGCAGCATCGCCAGAAGCCGTGCTCTTGCAACCGCCAAGCACCAGCGCCAATCCGGCAAACATCGCAAGCGCACATGATCTCATGGGACAAATTCCTCCTCAATCGCTGCACCCGGCGGCAGGCCGAGCAGGCGCAGCGCATGCGCCGCCGAATGGCCCGCCCGCAAAAAGCCTGCAAGCTGTTTTTGCATCAGCGCCCGGTCGGCACGCTCGCGGGCAAAGGGGCCCAGCCTGCGCTTGCGGGCAAAGCGGATAGCGGCATCCCAGCTGCCATCGGCCGCGATGCTGCGCGCCTCGCCCGCATCGGCATCGCCCACGCCCTTGGCATAGAGCATGTTTTCCACGCGCCGGGCGCCATAGCCGCGCTGCACCAGCGCCTGCGCCTTGGCAGCGGCAAAGGCGGCATCATCAATATAGCGCAGCGCCACCATGCGATCGGCCAGCGCATCGACCGGCGCCGGCCCATCGCCCCCCCAGCCGCGCTCCTTCAGTTTGCGCTGCAAATAGCGCACCAGCCCCGCGCGCGTGGTGGCATAGCGGCCGACATAATGCAGCGCCAGCGCCTCCAGCCGCACCGCATCCAGCGACACCGGGGCACGCCGGGCCTGGC
>CAZFYJ010000076.1:0-8438 GCA_964523215.1 uncultured Sphingomonadaceae bacterium
TCGATTTGCCGTTTGGAGATATCGGCCACCAGCTGCGGCTCGGTGCGCTGCGCCCAGGCGGCTCCACTGCTGCCAGGCCCGTTGCCGACAGGCGCGATCAGCGCGGCAGCACAGCCGATGGCGAAGGCGGCACGCCTGATGCCCCGGCGGCCAATCACAGCAGCTGCACCGAATAGATTTCATCCGGGCGGAAGCCCAGGCCAAGCGCCATGCGAAACGCCACCAGCAGCACGATGGCGGCGAGCCCCAGCCGCAGATATTCCGGCTTCACCTTTTGCGCAAAGCGCGCCCCATATTGCGCGCCGATGACACTGCCGAACAGCAGCAGCACGGCAAGCACGATATCCACCGCACGGGTGGTGAGAGCATGCACCATCGTTGTCATCATCGTGACGAACAAAATCTGGAACAGCGACGTGCCGACCACCATCTGTGTCGTCATGCCGAGCAGATAGATCATCGCGGGCACCATGATGAAGCCGCCCCCAACACCCAGCAGCATGGTGAGAATGCCGGTGATCAGCCCGAGCAGAAAGGGCGCCAGCGGAGAAATATAGAGATTGGAGCGATAAAAGCGCCACCGCCACGGCAGATTGGCGACCAGCGGGTGATGCCGCTTGCGCGCGGGCGGCAGCGGAATGTTGCGCCGCAGGGCCTGCACCGCGCCCAGCGCCTCGCGCCCCATCAGGATGCCGATCGTGCCGAGCAGCATGGTATAAAGAAGGGCAATGACGGTATCAATCTGTCCTGCTTCTTCCAGCAGGCGGAACAGCCCGGCGCCGATCAGCGAGCCGACCAGCCCTCCCGCCACCAGCACAGCCCCCATCTGCACATCAACGCCGCCGCGCCGCAAATGGGCCAGCACGCCGGATACGCTGGAGCCGGTGACCTGCGTGGCGGCAGACGCGGCAGCGACGGTGGGTGGTATGCCGTAAAAGATCAGCAGCGGTGTCGTCAGAAAGCCGCCACCCACGCCGAACATGCCGGAAAGGAACCCCACCGCGCCCCCCAGCATGACGATGACGAGAATGTTGACCGATAGCCCGGCAATGGGGAGATACAAATCCATCGCCCACCATCCGTAGTCCCGCGCCCGGCATGCGGCAAGCCCGTTAGGGCCAGTCGTGCCGCGGGAGCCTGTTCGCCTTTGATGACATCAAAAGCCGGCTCCGTTTCGTTGTTTTGCCGCGGCGCCTTCACCTTCAGATGATCACGCCGCGCTGGACATCGCTCTAAAATCGTGCGCTGAGTGTGAGGGCGAGGCCGCTCGCGGGCTGCGCATTTCCATCGACGCGGGCGCGCCAATCGACCGAAAGCCGCATTGCGCGGTCTGGCTCGGCGCTCAGCTGCAGCTGGGGCCCGATATCGATGCGGCGCGCGCCCGGCTGTGCCGCCGCCCACAGCGCCGTGCCCCCCGTGAGGCGCAGCTGTGGGGTGGTGACAATCGGCGCACCCAGCCGGATCATGCCATCGGCAAAGGCATCGCGCCGCTTTGCCCCCACGATCCCGGCCTGCACATAGGCCTCTGCCTCCAGTGGCCCGACGGGCGACGGGGCAATCGGCTGCGGCCCGAAGCCACCAGCCACATAAGCCGCAACAGCATTGCGCCCGCCGCGTTCCACGGCAATGCGCCGCTCCACCGCCAGCGCGACCGGGATAGCGCGCCCCGGCTTCCAGCTGACGCCAAGCGCCGCCTCTGCGCCATTGCGCCCGGCCAGCGGACGGGAGAGGCGGCCATAAAGGCTGGTGCTGCCATTGTCGCCCAGCGCATAGCCCAGCCGCACGCCCGCCTGCGCGCCGCCCAGCTGCGGCACCGGTGCCAGCCCGGCGGCGCTGCGCCCGCCCGTCGAATCGCGCCACAGCAGCCAGCCATCGGCTGCCCAGCGTCGCGCCGGGGCTGCGGGTGCAGCCAGCGCTGGTGCGCGCATGTCTGCCATGCCTGCCGGGGCGAGCAGCGCCGCGCCGGATTGGCCCTGCCATGGGGCGGCCGGCGCAATGCGGGCCATGCGGGCGAGGAGCCCTGCTTCCTCGCCCAGGCTGCGATAGGCCGCGATCCGCGCGGTGCGCCACCAGCCAGCCGCCGGTGGCCCCGCAAGCAGGCTGCCGCCGTCGCTCACTGGCGCTGCCAGATCGGCTTTTGCAAATGCCAGCATCGCAGCGGGGCCATGCGTGTGCGCCGCGCCAGGCATCGGCGTCTGGACGGCGGGGGGCATCCCCCTCGCTGCCTCCGGATCTGGCCCCGGTTCCGACGCCAAATCCAGCCCTGTTGCACTTTGTGCGGCCACGACCCGCTGCACCTGTTCGGCATTGCTCTGCGCCAGAGTGAGCTGCGCAGGCGCGGGGCTCTCGGCCGCGACGATTGCCAGCCGCACGAGCAACCACAGTCCCACCACCAGCGCCGCAAAGCGCAATGCCCGGCCGGAGGCCCCGGGACCATGGGAGGCAGCAGGGGAGGCCGCAGGGGGGTGCGACGCGATCATGGCCGTGCCGCCCCGCCGATCAGCGCGCGACCGGCGTGGTGCGCCTGCCAGCGCTGCTGCCGTGCCAGCACATCGGCATGATCGGTCTTGTCCCAGCGCAAGGCCTGGCCGCGCAGGTGGCGCAGATAGGACATGGCAGCCCGCCGCGCGGCGAGCACCAGCACCATATTGGCCAGCACGGCGCGGGGAATGGCAAGCGGTGCTTCCTGCCAGCCATAGCGCCGCGCGACAAGCAGCACGCGCATCACCAGCCGCCACATCAGCAGCGCGGCATTGGCCAGCAGCACGCCATCAAGCGCAGGCGGCAGCATCGCCCCGCCCGCGTCCAGCCCGCCGCCACTTGTCGCGCCACCGCCCGCCAGCAGCCGCAGCAGTCCAGCACCCGCCAGCAGCAGCAATGCGGCATAGGCCGCCGTGATGATCAGCGCCCCGACCAGCGCCCGCCGATCGCGCCACAGCATCCAGCGATTGACCCAGGCGGCATCGCCATGGCGCGGCCAACCCAGCCGGTCCCACCCGGCAATCGCAATGCCGCATATCCACCGCGCCTTTTGTTCGACAATGGGCCACAGGCTGTTGGGATAGTGGCATTGGGTGGCAATCAGATGCCCGGCCGCATCGGCCCACTGGGCAAAGGCGATGCGCCCGCCCGCGCTGGCAACACGGTGCGCCAGCTCATAATCCTCCGTCAGGCTATCGGGCGCAAACAGGGGCGCGCCGCCTGCCGTCAGACGATCGGCACTGTCGCGGCGCAGCGCAAAGCCGACCCCGGCCGAAGGCACGACCGCGCCCAGCGCCTGGCGCAGCGGCAGTTCCTTTTCATGCGCTTCGGCAAATTCATCGGCATAATGCCCTGCCCAAAGCCGCTCCCCGCGGCCCAGCCGCGGCAGCACCGGCAGCTGAACCAGATGATGCTGCGGCAGCTGGCTGACGAGCAGGGCAAGGCCATCGCGGTGGACGATATCTTCGGCATCATGCACCACCAGCGCGGCAAAGGCGGGCATGCCGGCGGCCTCATCCCGCTGCACTTCCTGCCAGATCATGTTGAGGCAATCCGCCTTTGTCGTGGGCCCGTGGCGCGTGTGGATCGCCAGCCGCACCGCAGGATGCACCGCCGCCAGCCGCGATGCGGCCATCAGCGTCAGCGGATCATTGGGATAGCAGCCAATATAGAGACGAAAGGCAGGGGCCTGCCCGCCCCACAGCGCCATCATCCGCGCCACCGTGCTTTCGAGGATATGGGCCTCCTGCCAGGCCGGAATGCACAGGGCGACCGGGGCGTCCGCGGCTGCGGCAGGGCCAGCGGATGTGCCGGCTTCGGCTGCGGATTGTCTGCCATCAAAGCGGCGCAGGGCGCTGCGCCCTTTGCCGCCGAGCCAGGCCACATCGACGGCCAGATCGTCCACCCCGAACAACAGCACGCCAATGGCTGCAAACAGTGCCAGCTCCAGCGCGATGCCCTGAAGCACCACAGCCATAGCGCCCAACAGCTGAGCCGCCGCACCACTGTCCATCGCACCCCCTGTTCGGCCGATCCCTTACCGAAAGACGTTGATCCGCACATGACTGCCAAGTTAAGGGCCGGGGTGCAATGAAATTTGCGTGCGCGATCCGCATGCCCGAGGAGACCGGAAAGATGATCAAGTTGCTGGACCGCCCCAGATCAGCGCTGCGCCTGTTCCTGCGCAACGAGGCGGCCGGCGGGATGATGCTGATTGCTGCTGCGATTGGCGCCATGCTGATGGCAAACAGCCCCTGGGCATCCGCCTATTTCGGGCTGATCAATGCACAGACCGGTCCGGTACTGACGCCAAAGCTGGGGCCAATGACCGTGCATCTGTGGATCAATGACGGGCTGATGGCGCTGTTCTTCTTTCTGGTCGGGCTCGAAATCAAGCGCGAATTTCTGGATGGCCACCTGGCCAGCTGGGCTGACCGGCGCTTGCCGATGGTGGCCGCGGCAGGCGGGATGATTGTCCCCGCCCTCGTCTATATCGCGGTGATTGGCGGCGATCCGGCGTTGCTGCGCGGGTGGGCAGTTCCGGCCGCGACAGATATCGCTTTTGCGCTGGGCGTGCTTGCGCTGCTGGGCAGCCGCGCGCCTGCATCGCTCAAATTGTTTCTCACCACCGTTGCCATCATCGATGATATGGGTGCTGTCGCCATCATCGCCATTGCCTATACGGCCTCCATTGCCGGGCAGTGGCTGCTGGCGGCGATGCTGATCCTGGCGGCGATGTTTGTGATGAACCGGGCCGGGGTGGTGCAGCGGCGCTGGTATCTGATCGGTTTTGCGCTGCTGTGGTATGCCGTGCTGATGTCTGGCGTGCATGCAACCATTGCGGGCGTGCTGGCGGCGATGGCGGTGCCGCTGAAGATCACGCCGGCGGCCCCCGATGCCGAGGATTCGACGCTGCACCGGCTGGAGCATGCGCTGCATCGCCCGGTGGCATGGGGCATTGTGCCGCTGTTCGGCTTTGCCAATGCCGGGGTCGCGCTGGGGGGAGAATCGGCATTTGGCACGCTGCCGCTGGCGATTGCGCTGGGCCTGTTTGTCGGCAAGCAGGCCGGCATTTTCGGCAGCGTGTGGGTGGCGGTGCGGCTGGGGCTCGCGGTCAAGCCTGCCAGCGCGAGCTGGCTGCAGATTTACGGTGTCTCGCTGCTGTGCGGCATCGGCTTTACCATGAGCCTGTTCATCGGCGGGCTCGCCTTTTACGATCCCGCTTTGGGCGATGGCGTGAAGATCGGCGTGCTGATGGGCAGCCTTGCCTCGGCGCTGGCGGGCTATGCCGTGCTGCACTTTGCGCCGCGCGTGCAAAAACACACAGCGGCAATCTCTGCATGATTGGGCAGCACAGGGGGCTGGGCAGGGGGCCGGGCAGTCCGGCGCAGCGCTGTAGGTTTCACGTGAAACCTACAGCCCGGCTTGGCCCGGCCGCGCCGCCGCGCCTGGCAGCATTTGCGGCGCTGGCAGCCCTTGGCCTTGCGCCATCCGGCTGTGCGCCGCCGCCCCAGCCCCAATCGCAAGCCCAAACCCAGGCGCAAACCCAAGCCCAGACCCAGGCCCAATCGCAGCCCGCATCCCGCGGGGACATGGACTCGCTGACGGCACTGGCGACCGATTTTGCGGCCATCGAGGCAGAGATTGCCGCGCTGCAAAGCACAAGCGAGACACCGCCTGCGCGCAGCGGACGCCAGCTGATCGCCGCACTGCGCAGCCTGATTGCGCAGGCGCGGCTCACCGAAGACCTGCTTGCCGATCCGCAGGAAAAAGCGCGCGCGGCCGATCTGATCGCGCAGATGGCGGCGCGTGAGGCAGCATTGTTCCGCCAGCTGTTTGTCGCCGCTGAGTAAGCGGAGACGCGGGGCCTTTGCCTTACAGCTTTTCCGTCAGCTCCGGCACGGCCGTGAACAGGTCGGCGACCAGCCCGTAATCGGCCACCTGAAAGATGGGCGCATCCTCATCCTTGTTGATGGCGATGATGGTCTTTGAATCCTTCATGCCCGCCAGATGCTGGATCGCGCCCGAAATGCCGACGGCGATATAGACTTCGGGGGCGACGATCTTGCCCGTCTGCCCCACCTGATAATCATTGGGGACATAGCCCGCATCGACCGCGGCGCGCGATGCACCAACCGCCGCGCCCAGCTTGTCGGCCAGCGGCTCGATAATGGCGTGGAAATTCTCGCTGTTCTGGAGCGCCCGACCGCCCGAGACGATCACCTTGGCGCTGGTCAGCTCCGGCCGTTCGGATTTGGAGATTTCCGCGCCGACAAAGCTCGACGTGCCGGCATCGCCCGCGCCTGACACTGGCTCCACGCTGGCGCTGCCGCCGCTCGTGGCCGCCTTTGCAAAGGCAGTGCCGCGCACGGTGATCACCTTCTTGGCATCGCGCGAGGTGACGGTGGCAATCGCATTGCCGGCATAGATGGGGCGGGTGAAGGTGTCGGCGCTTTCCACCGAAAGAATGTCCGAAATCTGCATGACATCGAGCAGGGCGGCAACGCGCGGCGCGATATTCTTGCCGTTCGACGTGGCGGGTGCGACAAAGGCATCATAGCCTGCCATCAGCCCGGCAACCAGCGGGGCCACATTTTCCGCAAGCTGGTGCGCATAGGCGGCATCATCGGCGAGCAGCACCTTGGCAATGCCGGGGATCTGCGCTGCTGCATCGGCTGCGGCGCGCGCGCCGGATCCGGCGACCAGGGCATGCACATCGCCCAACTTGCCGGCCGCGGTGACGGCCGCCAGCGTTGCATCCTTCACCGATGAGCCATCATGTTCGACATAGAGAAGTATGGTCATGCCACCACTCCCATTTCCTTGAGCTTTGCCGCAAGCGCATCGACATCGGCAACCTTCACGCCCGCCGATCGGACCGGTGGCTCGCTGACCTTGCCGATGCTGAGACGCGGCGACACATCCACAGCATAATCGGCCGGCGTCTTTTGCGCCAGCGGCTTCGATTTCGCCTTCATGATGTTGGGCAGGCTGGCATAGCGCGGCTCGTTCAGCCGCAGATCGGTGGTCACGATCGCAGGCGTCTTGAGCGTGACGGTTTCGAGGCCGCCATCGACCTCGCGGGTCACGGTGACGCTGTCACCCGAAACCTCAACCTTGGAGGCAAAAGTACCCTGCGGTCGGCCCGTGAGCGCGGCCAGCATCTGGCCCACCTGATTGCTGTCATCATCAATCGCCTGCTTGCCGAGGATGATGAGGCCCGGTGCCTCTTCTTCCACCACCTTGGCCAGCAGCTTGGCAACGCCCAGCGGCTCCACATCTTCAGCCACGATCAGGATCGCACGGTCCGCCCCCATGGCCAGCGCGGTGCGCAGCGTTTCCTGTGCCTTGTCCGGCCCGATGGAGACCGCGACAATCTCGCTTGCCGCGCCCTTTTCCTTGAGGCGGATCGCTTCTTCCACCGCGATCTCGCAAAAGGGGTTCATGCTCATTTTGACATTGGCCAGGTCGACGCCGCTGCCATCGGGCTTCACCCGCGGCTTCACATTATAATCAAGCACCCTTTTCACGGGGACGAGGATTTTCATTGCATCTGCTCCATGATCGGCTGATCGCCAGCCCTTTAGCTCTGCTTTACGTAAACGTCAACTATGTGCATGGGCTGGGGTGTGCTGGCGCGATCACGCCACCTTGCGCACCTCGGCCACGATTTTCTCCGCCGCATCGCCCAGATCGTTGGCGGGGATGATGGCAAGCCCGGAATTGGCGAGAATCGCTTTGCCTTCGGCCACATTGGTGCCCTCCAGCCGGACGACCAGAGGCACCGAAAGGTTCACATCCCGGGCGGCTGCGACAATCCCTTCGGCAATGATGTCGCATTTCATGATGCCGCCGAAAATATTGACGAGGATGCCCTTCACCGCCGGGTCCTTCAGGATGATCTTGAACGCGGCTGTCACCTTTTCCTTGCTCGCACCGCCGCCGACATCAAGGAAATTGGCAGGGAATTCGCCGTTCAGCTTGATGATGTCCATCGTCGCCATGGCAAGGCCTGCGCCGTTCACCATGCAGCCGATATTGCCATCGAGCTTGATATAGGCGAGGTCATATTCGCTCGCTTCAACCTCGGCCGGGTCCTCCTCGGTCAGATCGCGCAGCGCTTCGAGATCGGCATGGCGGAACATCGCATTGCCATCAAAGCCGACCTTGGCATCGAGCACCAGCAGTGTGTCGCCTTCCGGCGACGGGCAGATGGCCAGCGGGTTGATCTCGATCTGGCTGGCATCGGTGCCGAGAAACGCTGCATAAAGCCCCGCCAGCAGCTTGGCGCACTGCTTTGCGAGATCGCCCGTCAGCCCCAGTGCTTTGGCCACGGCGCGGCCATGGTGCGGTTGCAACCCGGTTGCCGGGTCAATCGTGATCGTGTGGATTTTCTCCGGGCTGTCATGCGCGACCGCCTCGATGTCCATGCCGCCTTCGGTCGAGGCGACGACGGC
>CAZFYJ010000077.1:0-8423 GCA_964523215.1 uncultured Sphingomonadaceae bacterium
TGCTTTTCCGGCCACGGGAGAACTGGTGAGTGTGCCGTCCATGGCCATCCCCGGTCGGCCTGAATATCGTATCCCGCTTGCTTTGTCGCTGCGGGTGCGGCGCGATCTGGCGGCATTTCGCCCCAATCTTGTGCATATTTCCAGCCCGGATATCGTAGCGCACCGGGCGGTCAGCTGGGCCCGCAAGCGCGACATGCCGGTTGTCGCTTCGGTGCACACGCGCTTCGAAACCTATTTCCGCTACTATAATCTCGCCTTTATCGAGCCGGTGGTGGAGGCGCTGCTGCGGCGGCTCTACCGGCGCTGCGATGCCATCGTCGCGCCATCCGAATCCATGGCTCAGCTGCTGCGGGAGCAGCGCATGAACTATGATGTCGGCATCTGGTCACGCGGGGTCGATCGGGAGATTTTCCATCCTGCGCGCCGGGATCTGAATTGGCGGCAAGGGCTGGGCATTGCCGATGATGTGCCGGTTATCGGCTTTCTGGGCCGGCTGGTGATGGAAAAGGGGCTGGATGTCTTTTCCGACAGCATCGACCAGTTGAAGCGCCGCAATGTGCGCCATGCCGTGATGGTCGTGGGCGAAGGGCCAGCGCGCAGCTGGCTTGAAACACGATTGCCGGATGCGAAATTTGTGGGCTTTCAGGCAGGGGTTGATCTTGCACGCGCCGTAGCCAGCATGGACATGCTGTTCAATCCCAGCGTCACCGAAACATTTGGCAATGTAACACTGGAAGCGATGGCATGCGGGCTGCCCGTCGTTGCGGCAAAAGCGACCGGCAGCCAGAGCCTTGTCGAAGACAATAGATCGGGTCGCCTGATCACACCGGGCGCGATCGCGCAATTTGCCGAGGCGTTGCGGCTTTATTGCGAGGATCCGGTGCTGCGCGCCGAACATGGCAAAGCCGGTGAAGCGCGCAGCCTTGATTATAGCTGGGACGCCATCAACCAGACAGTCGCGGACACCTACGTCCGCCTGATCCGTCAGCGCGCCGCGCGGGTGATGTCAGCGCAATAGACCCTGCTTCAACGCCCGGCGCGCATACCAGATGAAAAACAGCAGCGATGCCCAGATCAGCGCGTTCATCGCGAAAAATCCTGCGGTCATCATGCTGTCTGGAACAGAATCTCCCAGAATCTGATAAGCGGTGCTGACCGCCAGCCCCAACAGCGAGACCCAGAAGGCCGTCACGGCATGGCGCGAGCGCATAAGCAGCAGTACCGATCCTGCCAGCGATCCCCAAACGCCCAGTGCCCAGAAAGCCGTCATCCAGGCGGGGAAATTGTCAATTGCCGCCATCATCTCCGGCGGGAAGTTGGCCAAATAGCCGGGGTTGCGCATTTTCGTCAGCGTGTAATCCACCGCGCCAAAACCATTCCACAAGAGCGACAGCCCGGCAACGATCCGGAAACCTGCCGGTGTTTTGGTCGATATCGTCATGATGATGTCTCCTCTTCCCGCTTTCCAGCATAATTCAATTGCGCCGCAGGGCAAAATCGCAAAGGAAAGACGCTGTGCCAGACCTGTTTGGAACCACGAAACGCGAAGCAAAGCGCAACGCCCCGCTCGCAGACAGGCTGCGCCCGCAATCACTGGCTGATGTGATCGGACAAGAGCATCTGACCGGGCCGGAGGGCCCCATCGGCCGCATGGTCGCGGCTGGGGCGCTCTCCTCGATGATCCTGTGGGGCCCGCCGGGAACAGGCAAGACGAGCATCGCGCGGCTGCTGGCGGATGCAGCAGGCATGCGATTCGTGATGCTGTCGGCGGTGTTTTCAGGGGTTGCCGATTTGAAGCGGGTGTTTGCCGATGCCGAGGTGGCGGCCCGCACGGGGCAGCCCAGCCTGCTGTTCGTCGATGAGATTCACCGCTTCAACCGCGCCCAGCAGGACGGATTCCTGCCCTATGTCGAAAACGGAACGGTGATTCTGGTCGGCGCGACCACCGAAAACCCCAGCTTTGCCTTGAATGCCGCACTGCTCAGCCGCGCGCAGGTGCTGGTGCTGAAGCGGCTGGACGACCCAGCGCTCAATGCGCTGCTCAGCCGTGCCGAAAACCTGACGGGGCAGCCATTGCCAGTGACACAGGAGGCGCGGCAGGCGCTGCTCGCCAGTGCGGATGGCGATGGCCGCTTTCTCCTCAATCAGGCGGAAACGCTGTTTGCAGCGCGGCTGCCGGCCCCACTGGATGCAGCGGGGCTCGCCGCCTTTCTGCATCGCCGCATGCCCGTTTATGACAAGGCAGGCGATGGCCACTATAATCTCATCTCCGCGCTGCACAAATCAATGCGCGGTTCCGATCCGCAGGCCGCGCTCTATTGGCTGGCGCGCATGCTGGTTGCAGGCGAGGAGCCACTTTATGTGCTGCGCCGCATCACGCGCTTTGCCAGCGAGGATATCGGCCTGGCTGATCCGCAGGCGCTGGTGCAATGCCTTGCCGCAAAGGATGCGTTCGAGTTTCTGGGGAGCCCGGAGGGCGAACTGGCGATTGTGCAGGCCTGCCTCTATTGCGCCACCGCGCCCAAATCCAACGCAGCTTATGCAGCGCAGAAAGCCGCGTGGAAGCTCGCCCGGGAAACCGGCAGCCTGATGCCGCCCGCCAACATATTGAATGCCCCGACCAAGCTGATGAAGACGCTCGGCTATGGCGCGGGCTATTCCTATGATCATGCCGCACCTGATGGCTTTTCCGGAGACAATTACTGGCCGCAGGATATGGAAGCCGTCATCCTCTATGAGCCGGTGGAGCGCGGGTTCGAAGCAAAGCTGCGCGAGCGTCTGACCTATTGGGACGGCCTTCGCCGCGCCCGCTGATCACAGCACATATTTGCTGAGATCAACATCGCGGGCAATGTCTGCCAGCTGGCCCTGCACATAATCGGCATCGATGCGCAGCGTTTCGCCGCCGCGGTCTTCGGCGTGAAAGCTGATGTCTTCCAGCAGCTTTTCCATCACTGTAGAAAGCCTGCGCGCGCCGATATTTTCGACATTGGCGTTCACTTGTGCGGCTGTGCGCGCAATGGCGCGGATGCCATCCTCGGTAAAATCGAGCGCGACATGCTCGGCACCCAGCAGGGCGGCATATTGCCGCGTCAGATTGGCGCGCGTGTCAGACAGGATGTGGACGAAATCCTCTTCGGTCAGCGCCGTCAGCTCAACCCGGATCGGCAGCCGCCCCTGCAATTCCGGGAGCAGGTCGCTCGGCTTTGCAACATGGAATGCGCCCGATGCAATGAACAGGATATGATCGGTTTTCATCGGCCCATATTTGGTGGCAACGGTCGTCCCCTCGATCAGCGGCAGCAAATCGCGCTGCACGCCTTCACGACTGACGCTGCCGCCGCGAATGTCCGACACGGCGATCTTGTCGATCTCGTCGAGAAAGACGATGCCATTGGCCTCGGCATCGGCCAGCGCAACCCGGGTCACGTCGTCCTGATCCAGCCGCTTGTCTGCCTCTTCCTCCACCAGCTTCGCCCAGGCGGCAGGGACCGGCATTTTGCGGCGCTTTTTCTGCCCCCCAAAGGCCTTGCCCATCATCTCGCTGAGATTGAGGACGCCGACATTCGGCGCGCCGGGAATTTCAAAGGGCATGTTGGGCGCGCTTTCGACCTCGATCTCGATTTCCGTCTTGTCGAGATGTCCATCGGCAAAGCGCTTGCGAAAGCTCTCGCGCGTGGCCGCGCTTGCATCCTTGCCGGTCAGCGCATCGAGCAGCCGCTCCATCGCGGCGTCTTCGGCCTTCTCTTTCACCGCAAGGCGGCGACGCTCCTTTTCCAGGCGGATCGCTTCCTCGGCCAGATCGCGGGCAATCTGCTCCACATCGCGGCCGACATAGCCGACCTCGGTGAATTTGGTGGCCTCGATCTTGATGAAGGGCGCATCGGCAAGCTTTGCCAGGCGGCGGCTGATTTCGGTCTTGCCGCAGCCCGTGGGGCCGATCATCAGGATGTTTTTGGGGGCGATTTCGTCGCGCAGCTCGGGCTCAAGCTGCTGACGGCGCCAGCGATTGCGCAGCGCGACTGCCACGGCGCGCTTGGCCTCGGTCTGCCCGATAATGTCCTCGTCGAGCGCTGCAACAATCGCCTTGGGCGTCAAATGGCTGTTCATGAGAGATCGATGGTTTCCATTGTGGTCTGATCATTGGTGTAGACGCAGATGTCGGCGGCGATGGCCATGGCCTTGCGTGCGAGTGTTTCGCCATCGGGTTCATAATCGGCAAGCGCGCGCGCAGCAGACAGCGCATAATTTCCGCCCGATCCGATCGCGGCAATGCCGTTCAGCGGTTCGAGCACATCGCCATTGCCGGTCAGGATCAGCGTCACTTCCTTGTCGGCGACGATCATCATCGCCTCCAGATTGCGCAGATATTTGTCCGTCCGCCAGTCTTTGGCGAGCTCCACCGCTGCCCGCATCAGCTGGCCGCGCGTCGCCTCCAGCTTTTTCTCAAGCCGCTCAAACAGCGTAAAGGCATCGGCTGTGGCCCCGGCAAAGCCGCCGATCACGCTGCCATCGTGCAGGCGGCGAACCTTGCGCGCATTGGGCTTCATCACGGTCTGGCCCATGGAGACCTGGCCATCGCCGATGATGACGACCTGATGTGCGGTGCGAACGGAGAGAATGGTGGTGCCGTGCCAGGCGGGCAGACGGTTCTGTTCTGTCATGTCCGCTCATATGGGGCGGCGGCGGGCGAAGACAAGGGCAGCCGCCAAGCGCCTTCGCCACCCCGCTGCGCCATCGGCCTCAGCGGGCGCGGGCCAGCAACGTGCGGCCATCGGCGGCCGGGTGCAGCGCCCCGATGCTCTCGACGAGCAGGCAATCGCCCGGCCGTGCCGTCGCCCCGTTGCAAGCAATCTCGCCCGCGATCGGCAGCGCATAATGCGGCCCCGTGCCGGGCAGCTCGATCAGCGCACCCTGTGCCAGCGCGACATGATAATGCGGGCGCGTCACGATTGCGCCCGGGGCCAGCTGATAATGCAGCGCCGCGTCATAAGGCCGGGCCTGCGCCACGGCCACGCCATCATCGACATGCAGCTCGCGCGAGCTGCCATAATCGTGGAGCCGGTATGTCAGATCGATATTCTGCTGCACCTCGATCAGGCTGATGCCACCACCGATGGCATGCACCGTGCCGGAGGGAATTTCGAACATATGGCCGGGAACGGCTTCGTGCCATTGCAGCAGCTCCACGATCGATCCATCGCGGGCTGCCGCGCGCAATGCCTCCTGATCGAGGCTTTCGCGCGTCCCGATCGCCAGCCGGGCACCAGGCTCGGCATCCAGAATATACCAGCATTCATCCTTGCCATGGGCATGCCCGCGCGCCCGGGCCTGATCGTCATCGGGATGCACCTGCACCGAGAGTGCAGCACTGGTGAACAGATATTTGATCATCAGCGGAAGCTGCGCGCCGGGCGCCGAAAACCAGATTTCGCCGATGCTGGCCTGCGACGGATTCACAAATGGCGCAGGCAGCGCCCTGCGCCCCCATGGCTTTTCGACATATTGCGCGCGCAGCAGCATCAGGCCCGGCCTCGCTCCATCAGCGTGCGCTCCCATTGCAGTGCATCACGCACAATCCGCTCCAGATCATCATGGGCCGGTTTCCATCCAAAGCGCGCAAGAATGGCGCTGTTGTCGGATACCAGCAGGTCCGGATCACCGGGCCGCCGCCCCTCCATGCGCCGATCGAGCTTCTGGTTCGTCACACGATCGACCATGTCGAGCACATCAAGCACGGAAAAGCCTCGCCCATAGCCGCAATTCAGAATGTGCGACTGGTGCGGATCGGCCATCAGATGCTCGAGCGCCAGCACATGCGCGGCGGCCAGATCGGACACATGGATATAGTCCCGCACGCCCGTGCCGTCCGGCGTGTCAAAGTCCGTCCCGAAAACCGAAACAAATGCGCGCCGCCCCAATGCCGCTTCCACAGCAACCTTGATCAAATGGGTCGCCCCGGCGGTCGATTGGCCGCTGCGCCCCGCGGGATCAGCACCGGCCACGTTGAAATAGCGCAGCGCGCAGAAATTGAGATCATGCGCCGCCGCCACATCGCGCAGCATATGCTCGGTCATCAATTTGGACATGCCATAGGGGTTGATCGGCCGGGTCGCGCTGTCTTCGCGCACCGGAACTTCCTCCGGGATGCCATAGGTGGCCGCGGTGGACGAAAAAATCATGTGGCGCACATTCTCCGCCACGGCAGCCGCAATCAGGCTGCGGCTGTTTGCCGTGTTGTTGGCATAATATTTGAGCGGGTTTTCGACCGATTCGGGCACCACCACCGAACCGGCAAAGTGCATGATCGCGCCAATGCCATGCGTGCGCAATGTTGTGCGCACCAGCGCTTCATCGCCGATATTGCCTTCCACAAAGGGCACATCATCCGGCACGGCCCAGCGAAACCCGGTCACCAGATTGTCGATCACCACAACTGGCCAGCCTGCATCTTTCAACGCAAGCACGGCATGGCTGCCAATATAGCCTGCTCCCCCCGTCACCAGGACCGGCAATCGAACTGTCATAAATTTCCTTTACATCACTTTACGTTAGAAGCTGGATTGAACATTATGCGGCATATGATTGATTTTTTGTATCAAATATGACAACCAGCAGCACGAAACGCACATGAGGGGTCCGGTTTCGCAGCAATAATGGCTGACGCAAGCTTTCCGATGCCACAGGATTTGTCCAGGGGATATCATGCAGACTGAGGTGGAAAAGGCTGTCACAGGCGCATCGATTGCTGCGCTGCGCAGGCTGCTCGGGCTCAGCCGCTGGCAAAAGCGTCTGCTGGTCTTCGGCATCGATGCAGCGCTGTGCATATTGTCGGTCTACATCGCGTTTTCGTTGCGTCTTGGCGAGTGGTTTTTCTGGAGCGACGGGAAAGCGAAACTGCTGGCGGTCGCCTTTGTCACTTTCCCGGTCTTTTTCACGCTGACAGGGGTTTACCGCGCCATTTTCCGTTATGCCGGTTCCGGCATGATGCTGGGCCTGGCGCGCAGCGTGGCGATCTATACCGTGCCTGTCGTCGCGATCTTCGGCTTGTGGGGCGTGCCTGGCGTGCCGCGTACGCTTTCGTTGATCCAGCCGCTCGTCTTCTTCGCGCTGCTGGTCATGAGCCGCATCACCGCACGCTATATTTTTGTCGAACTGCTAAAACAGCGCAATTTTTCGGGCGATCTGCGTTCTGTCCTGCTATATGGTGCGGGTGCGGCGGGCCAACAGCTTGCCGCCTCGATCCGCCACGATCCCGGCATGGCGCTGGTGGCCTATATCGACGACGACAAGAGGCTCGACGGCCAGACTCTCAACGGCGTGAAAATATATCATTCCGCAAAGCTGCCGGATCTGATTGCACGCGGCAATGTGACCAACATCATCCTTGCACTCCCAAACATCACACGGTCTAAGCGCAAGCGAATCGTGACGGCGCTGCAGAAATTTCCGGTGCATGTGCAGACCGTGCCGAATGTGAACGAGATTGTGGCCGGGCGGTTCGAGATTTCGGATGTGCGCGAAATCCGCATCGAAGAGCTGCTCGGGCGTGATCCCGTGCCGCCCAACGAGCTGTTACTGGGCAAAACGATCGTCGGCAAAACCGTGTTGGTGACGGGCGCGGGCGGCTCGATCGGGAGCGAGCTGAGCCGGCAGATTGCGCGCATCCGGCCCGCTGTGCTGATCCTGTTCGAAATGACCGAGCACGCGCTCTACCAGATCGAGCAGGAAGTGCGCCAGATTTGCGAGCAGGAGGGGCTTTCGCAGGTCGTGATCGTCCCAGAAATGGGATCGGTTGTCGATGCAGCCGCGATCAGAAGGCTGTTCAGCACCTATCGGCCCAACACGGTGTTTCATGCCGCGGCCTATAAGCATGTGCCGCTGGTGGAGGCCAATCCGCTCGCCGGGCTGCGCAACAATGTGTTCGGCACGCTGGAAATCGCACAGGCTTGCCACCAGTTCGGCGTGGATCATTGCATCCTGATCAGCACGGACAAGGCTGTGCGCCCCACCAATGTGATGGGCGCTTCCAAACGCGTGGCAGAGCTGGTGATGCAGGCCATGGCGGAGGAAAAAGGGCATACGCGCTTTGCCATGGTGCGCTTTGGCAATGTGCTCGGCTCCAGCGGGTCGGTCGTGCCGCTGTTTCGCAAGCAGATCAGGGAAGGGCGCGCCATCACGCTGACCCACCATGATGTGACTCGCTATTTCATGACGATCCCCGAGGCGGCGCAGCTGGTGATCCAGGCCGGGGCCATGGCGGAAGGGGGCGAGGTGTTCGTGCTCGATATGGGCAAGCCCGTTCGCATCCGCGATTTGGCTGTGACCATGATCAAGCTTTCCGGGCTGACCGTGCGCGACGCTGCGCATCCCGATGGCGACATTGAAATCGTGGAAACCGGGCTTCGTCCCGGCGAGAAACT
>CAZFYJ010000078.1:0-8332 GCA_964523215.1 uncultured Sphingomonadaceae bacterium
AAATCGCAAATGCCCGTTCCGGTTCACCGCGGGAAAAATTTGCCCGCATCGCGCAAATGATGGGCGCGCTGGCGCGTTAAGGCATCATCGTGGCTGATCATGCGCCATGGCGAGCACCAGCACCAGCCCTTGCGCATCGGCGGGCGCTGCATCGCCTGCAATCCTCACGGCATCGGCACGCGCCCGCGCCAATATGGCCGCCGGCACATCGCGGCCGTGCACGATGATATCGGCAAGCCCCAGCAGCCGGGCCTGCCGCAACGTCAGATCATCGGGATCGGCGCTGGCGATGCGGATGTGGTGCACGGCATCAGGCGCGGCCGCCTGCCCCTGTACCAGCCAGGCCTCTGCCTGTGCCGCCCGGCCGGGCAGCAAGGGATCGAGCGGACCGCCCGGCAACAGCCCGGCATCGATCAGCCGCCGCCGTGCCGCCCCATCGGGCAGCCGCTGGCGCAGCGCGCCGCGCAGGGCAGAAAGGCGCAGCGCCAGATCGCCCAGATCGGCCGGCAGCAACGCCTCGATCCGCTGGCGCACGGCCTTTGCCAGACCCGCCGAGGCCCCGCCCGTGCCGATGGCCACGATCAGCGGATCACGATCGATCATGGCGGGCGTGGTGAAATCGCACAGATCGGGCTGATCGACGACATTGACGATCAGGCCCCGCGCCTTCAGCCGCGCTGCCGCTGCGGCTGCCTCGTCCCGGTTGTCCAGCGCGACCACCGCCAGTGCGGCATCGGGTGCGTCAGGATCGTCGCTGATCAGCGCACCGGCGCGTTCGAGCAGGCGGTGCTTGGCCGCCGCAGCATCGCCTGTGCCGATGAGGATCGCGGTGCGCCCCGCCAGTTTCAGAAACAGCGGCAGGCTGTGCACGCGCCCGCGCCTCAGTCCGCGAGCCAGGCGGGCACGCGCTCGGCCGCCATGATCGTGGTCGCCGGAATGCGATCCGCAACCACTGCCCATTGATCGCCATCCACCAGCACTTCGGGCACCAGATCGCGGCTGTTATAGGTGCTGGCCATGGTCGCGCCATAGGCGCCGGCGGTGCGGAACACGGCAAGATCGCCCGGCTCCACATGGCCAACGATGCGTTTGGTGGCAAAAGTATCCCCGGTTTCGCACACCGGCCCGACGATGGTGGCCAGCATCTCGCCGGCACGCGGGGCCACCGGCACGAAATCATGCCAGGCATCATAGAGCGCCGGGCGCGCAAGATCGTTCATCGCGGCATCGACGATGATGAACTGCTGCTCATGCCCCGGCTTCACCCACAGCACCCTGGTCAGCAGCACCCCGGCATTGCCGGCGATCACGCGGCCCGGCTCGAACATCAGGGTCACATCCCAGCCGGCCGTCACCCGCGCCACCATCGCGCCATATTCATCGGGCGTCGGCGGCGTCTCCTCGGCGCGATAAGGCACGCCAAGCCCGCCGCCAAGATCGACATGGGTGATGGCGTGGCCACTGCCGCGCAGCTCCGCCACCAGCGCGCCGACCCGGACATAGGCCGTTTCCAGCGGATCAAGGCTTTGCAGCTGGCTGCCAATATGGATCGCAACCCCGCGCATGTTGAGCCCGGGCAGCGCCGCCAGCCTGGCAAACATGGGTGCTGCATCGCTGATCGCGACGCCAAATTTGTTTTCCGCCTTGCCGGTCGAAATCTTGGCATGGGTGCCGGCATCAACATCCGGGTTCACCCGCAGCACGCAGTTCACGCGCTGCCCGGCAGCCACCGCAAGGGCAGACAGCGCAACAGCTTCGGCCTCATGCTCGATGTTGAACTGGCCAATGCCGCGCGCCAGCCCCAGCTGCATTTCGGCATGGCTTTTGCCGACACCGGAAAAAACGATATCGCCAGGGGCCATCCCGGCGGCAATCGCCCGCTCCAGCTCGCCGCCCGAAACCACATCGGCGCCATAGCCTTCGCGGGCCAGCAGGCGCAGCACAGCAAGATTGGGATTGGCCTTGATCGCATAGGCCAGATGCACGCGGCCCGCATTCTTCAATCCGTCGCGAAAGGCACGGGCATGACGCACGAAGGTGGCGCTGGAATAGACATAGACCGGCGAGCCGACTTCCTGCGCAAGCAACGCGAGCGGCACATCCTCGGCATGCAGCTGCCCGTCACGATAGGTGAAATGATCCATAAGTTGCTATTTTCCGAATGCTGGCAAGGGCCGAAGATTGCAGGGCCAGATGGTGGCAGGGAAAGCGAAAAAGCCGGGTGCGGGCAATCAGCCGGGCGGCGGCAGATCGAATTCGTCTGCCTCGCGCTCTTCGCTGCGTTTCAATGGCTCGTCGCTGCGCTGCGGCCGTGCCTGGGTGGGGGGCGTGGTCAGTTCCTCCGGCGTCGGCTGCTTGGGCGCACCGGCGGGCGTCACCGGCAGCGTCTGCCCGGCCTTCGGCTCGAGATCGGCGCGGTTGCCGCACCCGGCAGGGATCAGCGCGGCAACGGCAAGCAACGGCACGAACAGGGCAGGACGGCGCATCTTCATTCTCCCAGGGCGGCGCGCGCAGCCGCAATCTGCCGGCGCACCTGATCAGGGGCCGTGCCGCCAAAGCTGGTGCGGCTCGCCACTGATGATGCCACCGTTAGCACGGCCAGCGCCTCGCTGCCAATGCGTGGATCGATGGCCTGCAATTCGGCAAGCGACAGATCGGCCAGCCGGACGCCGCGCGCATCCGCAACACGGACCGCTGCGCCCACAATGTGGTGCGCCTCGCGAAAGGGCACGCCGCCTGCGCGCACCAGCCAATCGGCCAGATCAGTTGCGGTGCTGTGCCCGCTTTCGGCCAGCGCCAGCATGCGTTCGGTCGCGAAATCCAGCTCGCCTATCATGCCCGTCATCGCCGCCAGCGAGAGCGCCAGCAGATCGTGCGCCTCGAACAGCGGCGGCTTGTCATCCTGCATGTCCTTCGAATAAGCGAGCGGCAGGCCCTTCATCGTCACGCACAGCGCCGTCATGCAGCCGCAGATGCGCCCGGCATGGCCGCGCACCAGCTCTGCGGCATCGGGATTGCGCTTTTGCGGCATGATCGAGCTGCCCGTGGAATAGGCATCAGGCAGGCGGACAAAGCCGAAGGGCTGGCTTGCCCAGATGATGATTTCTTCGGCCAGGCGCGAAAGATGAAGCGCGCATTGCGTTGCCGCCATCAGATAATCGAGTGCGAAATCCCGGTCCGATACGCTGTCGAGGCTGTTGCGCGTCGGCCCGGAAAAGCCGAGCGCCGCCGCGGTTTGCTCACGATCGATGGGAAAGCTGGTGCCAGCCAGCGCAGCCGCGCCCAGCGGGCACAGATCGGCACGGGCACGGGCATCGGCAAAACGGCTGGCATCCCGGCCCAGCATCTCGACATAGGCCATCAGATGGTGGCCAAGCGTCACGGGCTGCGCGCTCTGCAAATGGGTGAAGCCGGGCATGATCGCATCGGCATGCTGCTCTGCGCGCGCCAGCAGCACGCGCTGCAACGCCGCCAAGCCGGCCAGCACTTCATCGGTTGCATCGCGCACCCACAGGCGCAGATCGGTTGCCACCTGATCGTTGCGCGAACGCGCCGTGTGCAGCCGCCCGGCAACCGGGCCAATACGCTCTGCCAGCAGCGCCTCCACGGTCATGTGGATGTCTTCGCGCGCCAGATCAACCGGCACGCCAGCCGCCGCAAAATCGGCCGCGATCGCGGCAAGCCCGGCCGAAATTGCATCGGCATCGGCCTCAGCGACAATGCCGGTCGCCGCAAGCATCGCCACATGTGCCTGCGATCCGGCAATATCCTGCCGCCACATCCGCTTGTCGAACGGGATCGAGGCATTTATCTCGCGCATGATGGCTGCGGGGCCTTCGGCAAAGCGGCCGCCCCACATGCTGTTCGGATTTGCCCCGTGCGGGGCGTCGGCATATTGGTTGCCGCCATCATTGTTCAGAGTGTCGCCCATGCTGTGCCCGTTATCCAAATGCCTGTCGGTTGCCATTGGCAGATATGCGCCGGTGATCGCCATCGGCCTGCTGCTTGGCGCATGCGATAGGCAAGATGAAGCAGCGGAGCAAGCACGCCAGCTGAATGCGCCGCTGCGCGAGGCCGTCCAGCCGGGTGCCGGCGCGCCGCATCAGCCTGCCTATGCCATCAGCCGGGCCCGCGCCGGGCAGCCGATCGACGCCGCCTTCACACGCCGCGACGATGGCACGGGCGGCGATATGCCGATGCGCCTTGCCGAGTTGCGCGGCACCCCGCTCATTGTCAATCTGTGGGCCACATGGTGCGTGCCCTGCCGCAAGGAGCTGCCCACGCTCGATCGGCTGGCCGGCCGTGCGGGAGATCGCTTCGCGGTGCTCGCCATTGCGCAGGATCGCGAGGGCGCAACGTTGGTCGATCCCTATTTTGCCGAGGCGGGCTTTGCCCATCTCGAACCCTATCTCGATCCGGAAGGCCGGGTTTATGATGCCGCGGGGGCGAGCGCCATCCCGCTCACCATATTGATTGATGCCGATGGCCGCGAAGTGCTGCGCGTGATCGGGGTGCTCGATTGGGCCGGGCCGGATGGCGCACGCCTGATCGAGGAGATGATGGCGGCGCAACCCCGCGGGCGGTAGCGTCAGGGCCCAGGCTGTTGCACCATTCAGCTTTGGGAGAGCCGAACGCGATACACGCTAAAGCCATGCCTCCAGCAGCCGCACAATGCCCTCCCCATCGGGATCGCCAAGTGCCAGATTGACGGCATGATCGACATTGCTGGCGGTCAGCCCGCCGGCCTGCATCAGAGTTGCCGCCTTGGCGATGATGGCCTCCTGATCCATGGGCCGTTCGGGATCGCCAAAACTGTCCTTCATGGTCACGCTGCCGCGGCTGCTGGTGATGCGGGCGCCGCCATGGGCGGGATAGGCGCGGGTGAAGCCGGCGCAGGCACGCACCTGCACCCGGGCGCGCAGCGGTGCCAGGGCCGCCACCACATCAGGCTCGAAATCGGTGTGATCGGGCATATCGCCCGCCATGATGATGGCCACGCCATGCTGCAGCGAAAGCTTTGCATCCAGCGGGCTTTGCGGCTCCGGCCGGTTGCACAGGGCTATCGCATCGGCATAGGTTTCCACCAAAATCTCGCCATCAAGCTGCCCCTGTGCGCGCAGCGCAAGGGCGGCATCAATGGCGGGGTGGAGATGGCGCGAGCCAGGCCATGGCTTGAAGCTGACATCGCTGATCTGCCAGTGCGCCGGCATGATGTCGCCCGGCACGTCCATCCGGCCCGGCACGGCGCACATCGCAGCAAACAGGCCTTGCGGTCCTTCCAATATGTGGCGCGGCCCGGCCACCCCCTGCACCGCGAAATAGGCAGCAGAGCCGCCACTGATCATGGCATGGGCAATGTGCCACTGGGCGGCCATGCTGCCGGCTTCGAGCCGCGTCTGCCCCAGCCCGCCCGCAACCGAGCCGGCGAGCGCCAGTGCATGGGCCATGATGGCATCATCGGCCCCGGCGAGATCGGCCGAGGCGGCCGCCGCCCCGAAAATGCCGGCGGTTGCCGTGGGGTGAAACTGCGCATTGTGCTGCGAATCGAGCATCCGGCCGATGGCGATCATCGCTTCATAGCCGCGCACGGCCGCATCGAGCCAGGCCCCGGCGCGCCCGTCCAGATCGCCCAGCACAGTGGGCCAGATGACAGGTGCCGGGTGGACCAGCGCGCTGCGGTGCACATCTTCCATATCGAGCACATTGCCGAGAAACGCGGCCTTGGAGAGCGTGTTTTCCGAAGCTTCCGGAAAATCGAGCCGATCGATGGCAGAGCCGCGTGCGCCCGCCACGCAGCCCAGCCAATCGAGCAGATGCAGCCGCGCGCGGGCCCGCGCTGCCTCGTCGACCGGGCGCTGCAGGTGCAAAGCGAGCCGCTCGATCAGGCTTGGGCCAGCATCAGGGTCTGTCGGCGGGTGCACAGCTCAGGCAATCTCGCCATGGCGCGGCGGTCGCAACAAGGCGTGGGCGGGGGACACCTGTCCACCCTGATTTGTGCGCCAAGCCTTGGCAAGGGATATTTGCCGCCGCAAACGTCATCGGCAAAGGTCGCGACGTCGGTTGCACGCCGATGCAAAAACGGCCAAGAGCAGCGACATGAAACTCGCCTCGATCAAGCATGGCCGCGATGGGCGGCTCGTTGTCGTCTCGGATGATCTCGCCTGGTGCGCCGATGCCGCGCACATCGCCCCGACCTTGCAGGCCGCGCTGGATGAATGGGATCGGGTAGAGCCGCTGCTGCGCAATCTCGCCACCGATCTTGCGCATGAGGCCATCCCGATGATGCGCTTTCACGAACGCGAGGCCGCCGCCCCCCTGCCGCGCGCCTATCAGTGGGCCGATGGCAGCGCCTATGTGAACCATGTGGCGCTGGTGCGGCAGGCACGCAATGCGGAGATGCCGGAAAGCTTCTGGCATGATCCGTTGATCTATCAGGGCGGATCGGATGGATTTCTCGGCCCGCGTGATCCGATCATGCTCGGCGATCCGGCCTGGGGCTGCGACATGGAGGCCGAAATCGTGGTGGTGACCGGCGATGTGCCAATGGGCGTCTCACCGCAGGATGCGCTGGCGCATATCCGGCTCGTCGGCCTCACCAATGATGTGTCGCTGCGCGGGCTGATCCCGGCGGAGCTGGCCAAGGGCTTCGGCTTTTTCCAGTCCAAGCCGGCCAGCGCCTTTTCGCCGGTATTTGTCACGCCCGATGCGCTTGCCGAACAGGCCGGGGCGCGCTGGGACGGGGCAAAGCTGCATGGCGCGCTGTGCGTCGATCTCAATGGCGCGCCGCTGGGCCGCGCCGATGCGGGCATCGACATGACCTTCGATTTCGGCCAGCTGATTGCCCATGCGGCAAAAACACGGGCGCTCGGCGCGGGCACGATCATCGGATCCGGCACGGTTTCAAACCGCGACGCCGATGGCGGGCCCGGCAGGCCGATCGCACAGGGCGGGCTTGGCTATAGCTGCCTTGCAGAGCTGCGCACCGTGGAAACCATCCTGCGCGGCAAGCCCGAAACGCCCTTCATGCAGGCCGGCGATGTGGTGCGCATCTGGATGGAGGATGCGCGCCATCACCCGATTTTCGGCGTGATCGAGCAGCAGGTGGTGGTGGCCGGCTGATCCCGCTTGCGCTTATGCCAGGGCAGCGCGCATCCGCTTGCTGCGCTCCTTGGGGCTGGGGTGCGTCGAAAGCCACTTGATCCCGCCGCCGCCGCCGCCTTCCATCGCGGCCAGCTTGTCGAGCGCGGTCACTGCGGCCATGCCCGGCCAGCCTTTCTGCTTCATAAAGGCCATGGCATAATCATCGGCCTCGCGCTCATTGGCCTGGCTGTGCTGCGCGGAAACGACCTTGGTGAAGAGATCGCCCAGCTCGCTGTTGGCCAGCCGGCCGACCGTGCCCCCGACGGATCCCACGGCATTTTTGGCAGCCCGTGTGCGCAGCGCCGCCTGCATCCTTTTCTTGGAGTGGCCATTTTTCACATGGCCCATTTCGTGGCCGATCACATAGCGAATCTCGTCATCGCTGAACTGATCCATCAGCCCGGCGAAAACCCGGATCGTGCCATTGCCCATCGCAAAGGCATTCACATCCTTCACCAGATAGGCCTTGATATCGAGCGTCATGCCATCATGCGTCGCCAGCCCCTTTGAAAGTGCGGCCAGCCGCTTGCCATATGGGTCCTTCGGTCCGGCGACGGGGTTCAGCCGGTCATTTTCTGCTGCCACCTGATCGAAATAGGCCTTGAGATCGGCATCGCTGATCGTTTCCGCCTTCACCACATCCTTGCCGATCCGGCCGATATCGCCCAGGCTCTGCATCGCAAAGGCCGGCGAAAGCGCGCTCATGCCCCCGGCAAGGCCCGAGAGGATGAGGATGTTGCGGCGTGTGAGCAGAACGCCTTCATCCTGCGGCTGATCGGCGGCTCCATTCTGGAGGATCGGTGTCTGGCGCATGTGCGGGCTCCCTGTTGATTGTGGCCCCTCATGTCTAGTCAAGCCGCCATGGGCTGTCCAGCAGCGCGACAAACAGGATCAGCGCGAGGGGCGCCCGGCGGGCACAAAAAAACCGGCGGCAGAGTTGCCCCTGCCGCCAGTTGATGCACCGGGTAATTTTGGCGAGACGCCAGTTCAGGCGACAGCATCCAGCATGTCGCCTGCATCCTCCACTTCGCGCAGCACATAGCCGCGCCCCCACACGGTTTCGATATAATTGTCCCCGCCGCAGGCCAGCGCCAGCTTTTTGCGCAGCTTGCAGATGAACACATCGATAATCTTGAGCTCCGGCTCGTCCATCCCGCCATAGAGATGGTTGAGGAACATTTCCTTGGTCAGC
>CAZFYJ010000079.1:0-8238 GCA_964523215.1 uncultured Sphingomonadaceae bacterium
CCGGCCCCTGCCTCCCGAAGACAGTGCTCTACCAGGCTGAGCTATTCCCCGACCATGCGCCACAGGGCCTGTCGGCCGCATCGCGAGCGGCTCCATTAGACAGGCTGGTGACGCATATCAAGAGCCAACCGGCGAAAAACAAGGGCGGCAGAAGTCTGGGGCCAAGGCGGGGCCGACAATGGCGGTGCGCCGCTCAGAGGCAGCCAAGGCGCCGCATGCTGCGCCAGGCGCCTGCATGCCCGATAATCAGATGATCGATCAGGCGGATGCGCCAAAATGCGGCCGTGCGAGCGAATTGGGCTGTAAATGCGCGATCGGCGTCACTCGGCATGGGATTGCCCGAAGGGTGGTTATGGGCAAGAAAGGCAAAGCAGGTGCCTGAATGGGCAAGGGTGCGCGCGATCCCGCATGGCCGGGCGCGAACCCAGCGATCACCGCTGCCAAACATCTGCCAGCTGCGCAGCCGTCCGTGGCGATCAAGCCCGCCCGCGACCAGCAGCTCATCGTCGCGCGCGACAAGCCAGGGTCCCGCCAGCGCCAGCAGCGCATCAGGGCCCAGCGTCCGCTGATCGGCGGCGCCGGCTCCGAAAGCCGCAGAGGCCGGCGTGGCTGCGAGGCATTCCATGGCGGACAAGTTCGTGCGAAAGGCAGCCGCCTTCCAGCATGACTGCGCCCGCTTTGGTGAAATGGGCTGGAATTCTGGTCCGATTTGGAGAGGCTTTGTTGCGGTTCGCAAGCGCCGGGCGGGCGCGACCACCGCTGCCTTATCGCTTGCCGAACCGGAGGTGGGCGCATAGCCTGACGCCATGGACGAATCCCGGCTTCTCGACCGGCCCGATGAGGCCGCAAGGCGCATAATCACTGATGCCGATGGGCATGAGGCGCAATATCTCGCGCTGATGCGGCGCATCTGGGAGGAGGGCGATGCGCGGATCGATCGCACAGGCGTGGGCACGCGGTCGCTCTTTGGCGCGACCATCCGCTGCAGCCTGGCCGATGATGCGATACCGCTGCTCACGACCAAGCGCGTCTATTGGAAAACAGCGGCGCGAGAGCTGCTGTGGTTTTTGACCGGCGACACCAATATTCGTGCGCTCGTGCAACAAGGCGTTCGCATCTGGAGCGATTGGCCGCACGCCCGCTATGTCCGTGAAACTGGTGATGCGATCGATATCCGCGTCTTCGAAGCGCGGATTTGCGACGATGCCGCATTTGCGGACCGCTGGGGCGATCTCGGCCCGGTCTATGGTGCGCAGTGGGTGAACTGGCCGCGCTACACGCAGCTGCCCTCGGGCGATTACCGGCGCGAGCCGCAGGGGCACAATCAGCTGGCCGCGCTGGTCGAAAGCTTGCGCACCAATCCCGCCTCGCGCCGTCACATCTTCACTGGCTGGAATGTCGATGCGCTTGATCAGATGGCGCTGCCGCCGTGCCACATGACCTATCAGTTTCATGTGCGATCGGATGGGCGCTTGTCGTGCCTTTTGTTCCAGCGGTCGTGCGATGTGGCGCTGGGCTTGCCGTTCAATCTGTTCGAGGCGGCCCTGCTCACGCGCATGCTGGCGCAACAGACGGGGCTTACGGCCCACGAGCTGGTGTGGAGCGGGGGCGACGTGCATCTTTACCAGAACCATGAAGCGCTGGTCGCCGAACAGCTGTCGCGCTCTGTCGGCCCTGTCCCGCGGTTGCGCATCCGGCGTCAGCCCGCCAGCCTGTTCGACTATGCCATAGAGGATTTTGCGGTTGAGGATTATGCGCCGCAGCCTCCGATTTCTGCGCCTATTGCCGTCTAGGGCAGGCAGGCTGACCTTTGATGCTTGAACTGTTTGAGAAATAATATAACAAGCAAGTGGAACAATAATATAATCGACTCGATCAGCAAAAGGGCGAGACATGGCTGAGGATGGAGCAAAACAGGGGAGCGCGCGACCAAATCGTCCGGCGATGCGCCTGCATGTGCCCGAACCAGCCTTTCGGCCGGGCGACAGCGTCGATTTCGGGCATTTCGAGATCCCGCCTGTTGGCGCAACGACCCGCCCGGACACCACCATCACGCCCGCTGCGATGCGCGATCATGCCTTTGGTCTGGTGCGCGTGCTGGACATGGAGGGCAGGGCATCAGGGCCGTGGGATCCCCGCCTCAATGCCGATCAGTGCCGGGCGATGCTGCGCACCATGGCGCTGGTCCGGGCCTTTGACGATCGCATGTTTCGCGCCCAGCGGCAGGGCAAGACCAGCTTTTACATGAAATGCACCGGCGAAGAGGCCACATCGGTGGGTGCGGCCTTTGCCATGGCGCATGACGACATGGTCTTTCCCAGCTATCGCCAGCAGGGCATTCTGATCGCGCGGCAATATCCGCTGATCGACATGATGAACCAGATTTATTCGAATGCTGGGGATGCGCTGAAAGGGCGGCAGCTGCCGGTGATGTATTCATCGCCGGACTACGCATTCTTCACCGTATCGGGCAATCTCACCACACAGCTGCCCCAGGCTGTCGGCTGGGCCATGGCCAGTGCGATCCGAGGCGACAGCCGGATCGCCAGCGCCTGGTGTGGCGAAGGATCGACCGCTGAGGGCGATTTTCATGCAGCACTCACCTTTGCGACGGTCTATCGCGCCTCGGTCATCTTCAATGTCGTCAACAATCAGTGGGCGATCAGCAGCTTTGCGGGCTTTGCCGGGGGAGAGGCCACCACCTTTGCCGCGCGTGCGATCGGCTATGGCGTTGCGGGCCTGCGCGTCGATGGCAATGATATCCTCGCCGTCTATGCAGCGACCCAGTGGGCCGCAGAACGCGCCCGCACCAATCACGGGCCGACATTGATCGAATTTTTCACCTATCGGGCCGAAGGACACAGCACATCGGATGATCCCAGTGCCTATCGCAGTGCCGAGGAGCGCAGCAAATGGCCGCTGGGGGACCCGATCATGCGGCTGAAGCAGCATCTGATCAGCCTTGGAGAATGGGATGAGGAGCGCCATGCCGCGATGGATCTGGAGCTGGCGGAGCACGTAAAATCCACACAGAAGGCGGCAGAAAAAAATGGCATATTGGGGCATGGCATGCACCAGCCATTTGAAAGCATGTTCGAAGATGTGTTTGCGGAGATGCCGTGGCATTTGCGCGAACAATCGCAGCAGATGATGGCAGAGCGCATGCGCAAATGGCCCAAGGGCGGAGGGCCCGGCTGATGGCAGACACGCAGATCGATCCGCAGGATGCGGCCGCTGCGCCGGCGACGCGGCGGATGAACATGATCGAGGCGATCAACGATGCCATGGATGTGGCCATGGCCGCGGATGACCGGATTATCGTGTTTGGCGAGGATGTCGGCTTTTTCGGCGGGGTTTTCCGCGCCACCGCCGGGCTTCAGGGCAAATATGGCAAGACCCGGGCCTTTGATACGCCGATCACGGAATGCGGCATCATTGGCGTTGCGGTCGGGATGGCGGCCTATGGGTTGCGGCCAGTGCCTGAAATCCAGTTTGCCGATTATATCTATCCCGCGCTGGATCAGCTGGTGAGCGAGGCTGCGCGCATCCGCTATCGCTCGGCGGGCCAGTGGGGCATGCCGATCACCGTGCGGTCGCCCTTTGGCGGCGGCATTTTCGGCGGGCAGACACACAGCCAGAGCCCGGAAGGGATATTCACCCATGTGGCTGGCCTGAAAACCGTGATCCCGAGCACGCCCTATGACGCCAAAGGGCTGCTGCTCGCTGCGATTGCAGATCCTGATCCCGTCGTCTTTTTCGAGCCCAAGCGCATCTACAACGGCCCTTTTGACGGACATTATGATCGCCCGGTGCAGCCCTGGGCCAAGCACCCGGCCAGCCTCGTCCCGCAGGGGCATTATAGCATCCCGCTGGGCAAGGCGGCACTGGTGCGCGAGGGCCAGGATCTCACCGTGCTGGCCTATGGCACCATGGTGCATGTGGCGCTCGGGGTGGTGGAGGAATTGGGCGTCGATGCGGATGTGATCGATCTGCGCACCCTTCTTCCGCTCGATGTTGAAGCCATCGAGGCATCGGTGCGCAAGACCGGGCGGTGCCTTGTGGTGCACGAGGCGACACGCACGTCGGGCTTTGGCGCAGAGCTGGCCGCACTCGTCCAGGAACGCTGCTTTTACAATCTCGAAGCGCCGGTGGAGCGGGTGACCGGATTTGATACGCCGTATCCGCACAGCCTGGAATGGGCCTATTTTCCCGGGCCTGTTCGCATCGGAATGGCGATCGAAAAGGTGATGAAGGATTGAGCGATGGCGCGGTTTGAATTTCGTCTGCCCGATATTGGCGAGGGCATTGCCGAGGCGGAGGTTGTCGCATGGCATGTGGCCGTAGGTGACATGATTGCCGAGGATGCGCCGCTGGCTGACATGATGACCGACAAGGCCACAGTCGAGATGGAAAGCCCGGTTGCGGGCACGGTGATCGCGCTTGCCGGCGATGTGGGTGACATGATTGCCATCGGATCGACGCTGGTCGTGATCGAGACCGAAGCGGCCGGGCTGGATGAGGGCGAGGATGCGGCGGTGCCAGTGCCCGCAGCGGCAATCGAGACGTCCCCGTCGCCACAGCCGCCGTCGCCACCACCAGCCGCCACAGCCGCAGCGGATGATCTGTTGGCCGGCAGTGATCTGGAAGACAAAGCACCCACCCATTTCATCCCTGAGCCACATCCGGACGCGACCGAAATCGCGGTTGCGCGCCCTGCAGCGCAGGCGCTCGCCTCAGCGGCCGTGCGCGCGCGTGCAAAGGCGCTGGGCATCGATCTTTCGCAGGTGAAAGGCGATGCAGAGGGCCGCGTGCGCCACAGCGATCTTGATGCCTTCATCCGCTACAATGCGGGGGGCGGCTTTGCACCGGCGGGTATCGCGGCGGCGGACGAACGCATCAAGGTGATTGGAATGCGTCGCAAGATTGCGGAAAACATGGCTGCTGCGAAACGGCATATTCCGCATTTCACTTATGTCGACGAAATCGATGTGACCGCGCTGGAGGCCATGCGGGCAGACCTCAACGCGCATCGCGGTAGCAAGCCCAAGCTCACCATGCTGCCGCTCCTCATCATGGCGCTGTGCAAGGCGCTGCCGCGCTATCCGATGCTCAATGCGCGCTATGATGATGAGGCCGGGGTGGTGACACGGCATGGCGCCGTGCATCTTGGCATGGCTACCCAGACCGAAGGCGGATTGATGGTGCCGGTGATCCGTGATGCGCAGAGCCGCAATCTCTGGCAGCTGGCAGCAGAGATTGCCCGGCTTGCAGAAGCGGCGCGCAGCGGCAAGGCAAAGCCCGAAGAGCTGACCGGCTCCACCATCACGATCACGTCCCTCGGCCCATTGGGCGGCATTGCCACCACACCGGTGATCAATCGCCCCGAAGTGGCGATTATCGGGCCGAACAAGATCGTCGAGCGTCCGGTGTTCAAAACCGGGCCCGATGGCCATGATCAGATACAGCGGGCCAAGCTGATGAATCTCTCCATCAGCTGCGATCACCGCGTGGTTGATGGCTGGGATGCAGCAAGCTTCATCCAGCATCTTAAACTTTTCCTGGAAACGCCCGTTCTGCTGTTTGCAGACTGAGCCTGTGGCTGGGGAGCGATCCGCCCGATCAATCCCACCGAACAAGCCGGTGCCGCATTCCAGTGCCCTGATCCTGCCCGATGGCGATCCGCCCGATCGCCATCATGGCTGTTTCAGGGGGCCGGCTGTCCGGCCGCGTGGCTGAAAGCCAGAACCTCTCTCATTGTCGTTCGCATTCATTCACCAAACAGCGTTTGATCGAACTTGATCTTGAATGTCAGATATGCGCCGTTGCGGGTGTATCGCGCCTCTTCGAAATCGCGGTCGCGATAGCCGGTCAGGTTGTAGCCAAGTGTGAGATTGGCATCCTTGAACGGCGTCAACGTCACTTGCGGACCGCCCGACCAGCCGCGCGCCCGGCTGTCTGTGCCAAGACGGACGGTGCCGGCAGCGCCGAGCGACACAAAATCATTGAGATCAAAGCGGAAGTCTGCGCCAAAGATGTTGCTCCAGCCTTTCACATCATCCGGGCCGAACCGATCAAAGGCATAGCGCGTGCCCCAGAACAGGCTGTATTCGCCGCGTTCGACAAAATTGGTGCGGCGATCGCCATTGGCAAACCTGTCGTCCGGCGTTTCCAGCGGCGTGAAATTGATGCTGAGGCTATTGATTGCGCGACGCGAATCGACATTTCCCGAAACGAGTAGCCCGGGGCCGCCAATGGGGCCAGGCGCACCGAAAACGGCCCCGCGCACGGCATCACTGCGCAGCTCAAGCTTGTTGAACCATGCCCAGCGGCTGTCGTCCGGCCGGTTGGCCCAGCTCAGCGCGAGGCTGACGGCTTCGGTCGAGGTTGCGCGATCGCCGCTTGCCTGGGTATCGCCCTTGGCCTTGGTCCATGTGAAAAGCCCGCCAAAGGACCGGCCCTCGCTGATTTTGCGCAGCACGGCAGCCGTGATACCCCAGCGGTTGGCCAGCTCGCCATCGCGATATTCCATCCGTGATGTGGCGCTCCAGTCGCTGCCGCGATAGGTTGCACCCACTGTCAGGGCAAGGAAATCCTCGGCGATGCTGCCCGTGCCGGCCCGATCAATAAACCCACCGGAAGCAATGGGTTGATCGGCATTGATGATATCGCGTGCACGGATACCGCTCAGCGTCCTGTTGCCATCGATGGTGGCATCAAAGCTCCAGCGGTCGTTAAGCCGGATCGACTGTGCGAGGCCAAATGCGGCAAAGCTGCGCGGGCCATAGGCCTCGATATCCTGCTGATTGCCGGTCGCGGTGAAGCGGCCGCCGGTCCACGGTTTCAGATCGAAGCCGACGCGCAGCGTGCGCGCCTTCACGGCGTCACCTTCGGCAATTTCATAGGCCCCGACCAGATTGATGTCGCGGTTGACCGAATAACGCGCGCCCAACCGGTGCCGTGCCGGGAAATCGATGCTGTCATCCTTGCCGCCCAGCGCAAACTCAGTCTGAGCATCGACCTCCAACTTATTGTCAAAAAAGCGTTGTGTAGCCCCAAGCTGAATGATGCTGGAGATATTGGCGCTGCCATCGGCCAGGCGATCATTGGCATGTGTCAGCCCGGCGCGGAAATCCGTCCGCTTGCTGCGATATTCGGCCAGCAGGCGTGCGGCTCGGCGGCGCAGGTCGCTGTCGAGGAAGTCTTCCTGCCATGCACTGCCGGAGACGCTGAGCTTGTCGGTCAGCCGATAGCGGGCGTCAAAGCCGTATTTGCGCGTCGCTTCCAGCCCGGCGTTGAGCTGCCCAACGCCAAAGCCACCTTCCTGCTCGCGGACATAAGCCAGTGCATCCAGCTTGGCACCATGATGTTCCGCCTCGATCAGCCAGGCTGTGCGCTGGCCGGCCGTCGCGGGCGCTGCGGCACCTTTGGGATTGCTATCGCTGCCAGCAAATTCGGCCCGAATTTCGGTGCTGACATTGGGGCGATAGCGCAGGTCCACGCCTCCCAGATCGGTCTTTGCCGCATCGTCGCTGTTGTGGATGATGGTGGCGCCTGCGCGCAGCTTTTCATCCTTGCTGGTGAAAGCAATGCGGCCGCCCGCATTGGTCACGCGCTGGCCAACGCCATCAACTTCATATTCGGCAATGATGAACTGAGGGTTCAGCGCGCTGTCGCGGCTCAGCACCGGAGATTTGAAGCGGACGGTGCCGGCCAGATAATCGATGTCATAATCGACATAGCGCACCAGCTGCTGGCGATCGACAATCTGTTCACCGCGCAGCCGATCCCGCACTTCGATGGTCACGCGCTCCGTATTCGGGATGATGTCGCGTGCGCCCAGCTGATAAGGCCCGGTCAGGCCATTGCCCTGCAGCTCGTCGCGGCGATAGCGTGTCGGCGCATCGGCACCAAAGGCGGTGACCGCAAGCTGCGAACTGCGATATTCGGCCTTCACACCGTTGAATGCCCGCTGATAGCGTGCCAGTTGCGTGTCGTTGAGGCCGGTCTCATAATCGCCGAACAGCGCATAGAATTGCGGGCGCTCCAGCTTCAGATAGAGCTTGCGCACCGATGCGGCATCATAGCGTGTGTCGCTCTTGTCCGCATAAACGGTATAGTAGGCGCGCGGGTCGATGGTGCCGGCAAAGCGTGTCTGGTCGCTTTCCTTGTCGCTGTCATAGGCCAGCGTCATCAGCCATTTGCCCCTCACACGGCCCTTGGCATAGAGCGCGACGCGCC
>CAZFYJ010000080.1:0-8226 GCA_964523215.1 uncultured Sphingomonadaceae bacterium
GGAGGGATTCGAACCCTCGGTAGGAGTAATCCCCCTACGACGGTTTAGCAAACCGCTGGTTTCAGCCACTCACCCACGTCTCCGCACTTTGGTGGCTGCGCGCGGCTATAGCCATGCCCTGCGGCCATTGCAATCGGTAGTTCGCCCGGCTGGCAGAGGCGGCACGCGCGTCGCGTCCGCGGCGTCGTGCTCCTCAAAACGCGCCCAGTTCGATTGGACTTGGGGGGGGCATGACACGGGATGCCATCCGCATCCTCAAGACGCACATAGCCCCACAACAAACAGCAGAGTTTCAGGCAATGTGGAACGATGTCGCAAAAGCTGGTGGCGCAATCGGGCGCAGCGGGCGAACCCGCGGGTCGGGTTGGTGGGCGGCAACCCGCACACAAAAAATGGTGCCGCTTAGGTGACTCGAACACCTGACCCCATCATTACGAATGACGTGCTCTACCAACTGAGCTAAAGCGGCCCACACCAGGGCTGGCGCACTAGCAGCCTGTCTGCCCGTTGGCAAGCGCCGCCACATCAGTCTGCGCTGCCCCCCCATCACCCTGCACTCTCTCCAGCACGCGCCTCCGGGCACCCCGCCCAGCGTCCGCCCCGCAGCCACGGCATTAACCCCATCTTTACCAAGTTTACGCCATGCTGCCCCTTGAGTGTGGGATAACAGGACAGCGCAGATGGACAAATTGCGGGATTTTGCTGATCAGGGCAGCATGGACGATGCCGCTGAGGCGCATGACGGCGTTGATGCGCCGCCTGCGATCGGCACGGACGAGCGGCGCATGCATGTGCGCGCCTATAATGCCTGGGCGCAGATGCTGGGCGAGCGCAGCTATCCCTCGATCGACGATCTCGACCTTGATCAGCTGGGCGATTTCGGCGCGCATTGCGTGCTGCTCGATTTTTCCGCCGGTGTCGAAAATCCGGCAATCAGCTATCTGGGCGATGCGCTGCGCACCGAATGCAGCATTGCCGACGACATCCATTATATCAGCGAAGTGCCCAGCCGCTCGCTGCTTTCCCGGCTGACCGATCATTATCTGCAGATCATTGCCAATCAGGCCCCGATTGGCTTTGAGGCCGAGTTTGTGAACGAGCGCAACATCAACATTGCCTATCGCGGCATTCTTTTGCCCTTTTCATCGGATGACGACACCATCGATTTCATGCTGGGCGTGATCAACTGGAAGCAAGTGGCAGAGCCGGATGAGACAGCTGCGCTCGAGGCCGAGATCGAGGCGGCGCTGCGCGCCGCTCCTGTGCTGACCGCGCCAGCCCCGGTGTGGGCCGACGGCCCGACCGCCCACGCGATCGATGACAACGCACAGGCAGAGGCCATCGCCGCCAGCGCCAATCTGGATGGCTTTGGCACCGATGTTGCTGAGCCGGAAGCGGATGCCGGATTGGGCGACTGGCTGGCCTATGCCCGCGATGCAGCCGCACAGGCACAGGAAGCGGACGCCCGCAGCCACAGCGCGCTCTATGCCGCGATTGGCCGTGCGCATGATTTTGCAATCGCCGCTGATGCCGATCCCGAAGGCTATGCAGAGCTGCTCGACGATGCCGGGCTTGCCGTGCAGGACCGCGCGCCGATGACGCCGATCGTCAAGCTGGTGTTCGGCGCAGCCTATGACAAGACGCGCATCACCGAATATGCAACCATCCTTGCCCACGCACGCCGCGAAGGCCTGGGCCGCGGCGCGCTGGCGCCTTACCTCGCCCGCTATCCGGGTGGCGTGAAGGCGCTGGTAAAGGCCGAGCGCCGCCAGCGCACGGCACTGCCGGGTGCGGCGGGCAGCCGGGCGGAAAAGGCTGCCGAAACCTTGCGTCAGGTGATCCCCTATGGCTTTGTGCCCTGCGATGGCGTGGCCGAGGAGGCGGAATTCGTGCTGTTTGTCGCCCGCCAGATCAGCCCCGGGCAATTTGCCATGGTCGGCCTCGTCGAGGGCGAAGCTGCGCTGCTCGAAAAGGCCATGCTGCGCGCGCGCACCGGCGAGCCGGCACCGCGCCATCCTGATTGATGGTCCCCGCAAAAGGGCTGCGCCGGACTGCATTTCAGGAAACTGCTCCAATCTGGCAATATCTGTAATTTAATAACAACATCCATCCGCAATAAGCAGCGGCACGGGGGTTGAGCCGGGCGATGCATCGGCGCATAAACCCGCGCACATGCGATGCGCCAGGGGCGGCATGCTCTTCCCGGCGCACGTCCCGACGACCCGGCAAGAAACGGGCGCAGGCAAGGATGGAGATGATGGGCAAGCCAGCCACACACAGCGCCAGCACAAACACAGCGGCCATTTTGGAAGCGGTTGCCGATGCGTTGCGCCAGGGCGCACGTCCCGGCGAAACCGATGATTTCGGCGCGGATGCGCTGATGGATGCCGCGCAGTTCGTGGCGGATGCCGCGGTCGCGCGGCGGCCGGGCGCGCCGCTGATCCGGCTGGAAAGCCGCAGCCGGGACGACACGGCCGATCATCGCATGGGCCTGCGCCTCGCCATCATCAATGATGACATGCCCTTTTTGGTCGATTCGATTGCCGGTGCCATTGATCGCCATGGCGTTGCGATCGGCCGGATCATTCACCCGGTGGTGGCGGTGCGGCGCAGCGCCGATGGCGTGCTGGAGCGGCTGGCCTATGAACGCGGCACGGGCGAGCGGCTCGAATCGATGATCTATATGGAGCTGGCGCGGGCCGATGCGCGCACCCGCAAGGCGCTGGTCGCAGAGCTTGAGGCAAGCCTTGCCGATGTGCGTGCGGCCGTGGCCGACTGGCTGAAATTGCAGGCCGCGCTGCAGCAGGATATCGATCTCGTCTCCGATGAAGAGGGAGCGGCGCTGCTGCGCTGGTTCCTCGATCGCAATCTGACGCTGCTCGGCCATCATCAGGTGGAGCGCGATGGCCGCATCGTGGCGGCACAGGGCATTGCCCGCCACAGCGCAGAGACGATCCTGCCAAAGGAGACGGCGCAGGCCGCCTTTCGCTGGTTTGAAACCGGCGGGCGTGTGCCCCTGATCCTCAAATCGGGCATGATTGCACGGGTGCACCGCCGGGTGCTGATCGACTTGATCCTGGTGCCGCATTATGGCGATGCCGGGCTTTCCGCGCTTTCGGTGCATGCCGCATTGTGGACCAGCGGGGCGCTATCTGCCCCGCCCAACAAGGTACCGGTACTGCGCTCGCGCCTGGCGGGGCTGATCGAAAAATTCGCGTTTGATCCGTCCGGCCATGCCGGCAAGGCCCTGATCCACGCGCTGACCGCGCTGCCGCACGACATATTGATTGCTATCGACACGGCAACGCTGGAACAGCTGGCGCTGACGGCGATGTCGATCACCGATCGCCCACGTCCGAAGATCGTGATGGCGCAGGGCGCGCTTGAGCAGCACATCTTCGCCTTTGTGTGGCTGCCGCGTGACGAGGTTTCGACCGGGCGCCGCATCGCCATCGAAGCCATGCTGCGGCAGGCGGCCGGCGCGCCGGTGATCGGCTGGAGCATCGCGCTGGAAGATGGCGGGCCCGCGCTGCTGCGCTACACGCTCGATCTGTCCGGCGGGGGACAGATGCCCGATCCGGACGCGCTGGACAGTGCGCTGGAACTGATGGTGCGCGGATGGTTGCCCGAAGTGGAGGCAGAGCTGGACAGCCTGGGCGAAGGCAGCCGTTCGGCCGTGCTCGCCAGCCGCTATGCCCCGCTGTTTCCCGCGGCCTATCGCAGCACCTACACCCCGGCGGAGGCGGCGCGTGACATCAGGGCGCTGAAATCGCTGGAAGGGGCGCATGGCCGGGCCGCCCGGCTGTTTGCGCGCAGCCATGATGATGGCACGCAGCTGCGCCTCAAAATCTATGCCGCCGATGGCGCGGTGCACCTGTCCGACGCAGTGCCGGTGCTCGAAAATTTCGGCTTTGCGGTGATCGAGGAAGTGCCGACCGAACTGGACGGGGCAGACCCGCTCTTCATCCACGATTTTCTGCTGGTGCCATCAAGCCAGATCAGCGCCGATGACCTGATTGGCCATGCAGAAAGGATCGAGGCCGCGGTTGCAGCCGTGCTAACTGGCACGGCGGAAAATGATCCGTTCAACCAGCTGGTGATCGCAGCCGGCCTCAGCCTTTCGGAAATCGGCTGGTTCCGCGCCTGGTTCCGCTATCTGCGGCAGACGGGCATGGCCTATGGCATTCCAACGGTGGTGAATGCGCTGCGCAGCGCCCCCGCCATCAGCCGCAGCCTCATTGCGCTGTTTCGCGCGCTGCACGATCCGGCGGCACGCGACGAAGCCGCTGCCGCTGATGCACGGGCCATGATTTCGGCCGGGCTGACACAGATCAGCGCGATTGACGATGATCGCATCCTGCGCACCATCATGGCGGTCATTTCCGCGACATTGCGCACCAATGCCTTTGCGCCGTCGGCAGGCGAAGCGCTTGCCTTCAAGCTGGACAGCGCCAAAGTGCCCGGCCTGCCTGCCCCGCTGCCGTGGCGCGAGGTGTTCGTCTATTCAGAGCGTGTCGAGGGCATTCATCTGCGCGCCGGGCCTGTGGCGCGCGGCGGGCTGCGCTGGTCTGACCGGCGCGATGATTTCCGCACCGAAATACTGGGCCTGATGAAGGCGCAGCGCGTCAAAAACGCAGTGATCGTGCCAACCGGGGCCAAGGGCGGCTTCTATCCCAAAAAGCTGCCCGATCCGGCGGCAGGGCGCGATGCCTGGCTGGCGGAAGGCACCGAAAGCTATCGCATCTTCATCCGCACCTTGCTTTCGATCACCGACAACATCGTGGGCGGCGCGGTGGTCCATCCCGAAGGCGTGATTGTTCACGATGGGGACGATCCCTATTTCGTTGTGGCCGCCGACAAGGGCACCGCAACATTTTCCGACATTGCCAACGCGATTGCACTCGAACGCAATTTCTGGCTGGGCGATGCCTTTGCCAGCGGCGGCGGCAATGGCTATGATCACAAGGCCATGGGCATCACGGCCAAGGGCGCGTGGATTTCCGTGCAGCGGCACTTTGCCGAAATGGGGATCGATGTGCAGCGCCAGCCGATCCGCGTGGCAGGCGTGGGTGACATGTCGGGCGATGTGTTCGGCAATGGCATGCTGCTTTCCAAGGCCATCAAGCTGGTGGCCGCGTTCGACCATCGCCATATCTTCCTCGATCCGGAGCCGGACCCGGAAGCAAGCTGGGCAGAGCGGGCGCGCCTGTTTGCCCTGCCGCGGTCGAGCTGGGATGATTATGACCGGCAGGCTCTTTCCCCCGGTGGCGGCGTGTTTGCCCGTTCGCTCAAGGCCATTCCGCTCTCGCCACAGGTGCAGGCCATGCTGGGGCTGGAGGCCGGCGAAATCGAACCGAGCGCGCTGATGAGCGCAATCCTGCGTGCCCAGGTCGATCTGATCTGGTTTGGCGGCATTGGCACCTATGTGAAGGCCAGCGCGCAGAACAATGCCGAAGTGGGCGATCCCGGCAATGATGCGATCCGCATCAGCGCAGGCGAATTGCGCGCAAAGGCCATTGGCGAGGGCGCCAATCTTGGGGTCACGCAGGCTGCGCGCATCGAATTTGCCGCGCTTGGCGGACGGATCAACACCGATTTCATCGACAATTCGGCTGGCGTCGATTGTTCGGACAATGAAGTGAACATCAAGATTGCCCTGGCGCACGATGTTGCGGCCGGCACGCTGACGCTGGATGCGCGCAACCGCCTGCTGGAACGGATGACACCCGCGGTTGCCGAGCTGGTGCTGGAGGACAACCGGCTGCAGACTCTGGCGCTCTCCATTGCCGAAGGCGGCGGGGCCCGCGCCATGCCATCGCTGCTCCGGCTGATGGAAACATTCGAGGCGCAGGGGCGGCTGGACCGTCGGGTCGAGGGCCTTGCCGGCAATGATATCTATCTGCGCCGCGCCAATGAAGGTGCCGGGCTGACACGGCCGGAGCTCGCCGTGCTGCTCTCCACAGCCAAGCTGGCGCTGCAGGATGCCGCCGAAGACAGTGCGCTGGGCGCCGATCCGCTGCTCGAAGACGAGCTGCTGGCCGCCTTTCCGCCGCACATGGCAAAGGCGCATCGCGATGCGATCCTTGCGCACCGGCTGCGCCCGCAGATCATTGCCACCAAGGTTGCAAACCGCATCATCAATCGCATGGGGCTGGTCCATCCGTTCGAGCTGGCGGAGGAAGAGGGCGTGGCGCTCGGCGCGGTGGCCGAGGCGTTTGTGGTCGCCGAGGCGCTGTTCGATGTCCCGGCGCTGTGGGACAAGGTGGATGCTGCCGCGATTGACGAGGCCGCCCGTCTGCTGCTGTTTGAACAGATTGCCATCGAGCTGCGCGCCCATATGGCCGATCTGCTGCGCAACGCCGTGCACGGCCGCTCGCTCGCGCAGTGCGTCGCGGATCTGCGCCCCGGCCTGAATGAACTGGCACGGCAGCGCACCAAATTGCTGCCGGACGAGCTGCGCACCCAATCGCGCGCCTTTGCCAATCGCCTCGCCGCGGCCGGTGTGCCCGAACCGCTGGCAGAGCCGGTGGTGCGGCTTGCGGAGCTGGATGGCGCCATCGGCCTGATTGCCTTTGCCACCCGCCTTTCGGTGACGCCGATTGCCTTGACCCGCGCCTTCACCCGGCTGGGCAGCGCCTTGCGGCTCGATTGGGCGCAGGGCATGGCAATGCACCTGAACCCGACCGACCCGTGGGAGCGGCTGCTGGCCGCGGGCCTCGCCCGGGATTTTCACCAGATGCGGCTGGTCTTTCTGGCGCGGCTCGATGACAAGGGCGATCCGTCTGACGAGCTGGACGCGTGGCTGCGTGAAAATGCGCCGCTGGTTGGCCAGTTTCAGGCGATGGTGGATCGTGCGCGGGTCAATCCCCTGCCCTCGACCGCCATGCTGGCGCAGATTGCAGGGCAGGCGCGCACCTTGCTCAGCCGCTAGCGCCTCAGGGACGGCGCGGCGGCGTCAGTCGCCCGCAAATGCGATCAGCGCCTCACAGGCGAGCCCGGCAGCAGCCAGGCGGGTGCTTCCGCCAAGATCGGGCAGATCGATCACGAACAGCGCAGCAGGCACGCGCGCGCCCGTGCTGCGGACCAGCTCGGCCGCGGCACAGATGGTGCCGCCGGTTGCCAGCAGATCGTCAACCAGCACCGCGCTGTGCCCCGGCGAGAGCGCATCGGCATGCAGTTCCAGCCGGTCGGTTCCATATTCGAGCGCATAGTCCACACCGATGGTGGCACCCGGCAGCTTGCCGGCCTTGCGCACCGGCACCAGCCCAAGCCCCATTTTGACCGCCATTGCAGCGGCAAAGATGAAGCCCCGCGCCTCGACCGCAACCAGAATATCCGGCTGATAGGCCGCTGCGCGCTCCACGAGGAGACTGGTCACCCGATCGAAGCCGGGGCCATCGGCCATCAGGCTGGTGATGTCCCGAAAGGCAATGCCGGGCTTCGGAAAATCGGGAATGGTGCGGATCAGATCACGCAGCCAGGCCGGCTCATCCAATCGCTGATCCCCTTTTTTGGGCGCCGAGTTGAGCGCAGGATCCGCCCCGCATCCAGCGGCTGCTTATTCCGCCGGCGCAACGCCCGTTTCTTGCTCCCGCTTCTTGTCTGCCCAGATCGTCTTGTAGGACAGATAGGCAAGAATGGTCGCGATCAGCAGATAGGCGAGCACCGCAAGCCCCGTGCTCTTGCGATCCTCAAGCTTGGGCTCAGCCGACCAGATGAGAAAGGCCGTCACATCCTGCGCCAGCTGGGATTTGGTCGCCTTGGTGCCATCGGCATAGGTCACCTGATCGTCCTGCAGTGGCGCCGCCATCGCGATGTTAAGGCTGTGGAAATAAGGATTATAGTGCAGCCCCGGCCCCGGACGCTTTTCGGCCGGCAGGTTGGCGGGCGGATCCTCATAGCCCGTGAGCAGCGAATAGAGATAGGCCGGGCCATTTTTGCGCGCCTTGGTGATCAGCGAAAGATCTGGCGGGATGGCATTGTTGTTGGCCAGCCGTGCGGCCACATCATTGGCGTAAGGCGAGGGGAAATTGTCCTTGGGCAGCGCCTTGCGGGTCGCCATTTCACCCGTCTCCGGGTTGATATCCGGCACTTCATATTGCGCGGCAATGGCCTTCACCTCGGCCTCGCTATAGCCGAGATCGGCCAGCGAGCGAAACGACACCAGCTTCAGACTGTGGCACGCGGCGCAGACTTCCTTGTACACCTGAAAGCCGCGCTGCAGCT
>CAZFYJ010000081.1:0-8221 GCA_964523215.1 uncultured Sphingomonadaceae bacterium
GCATAAAGAATGCCGAGGCAGGGAAAGCCGGCCTCGATCAGCGCAATCGAAACGGCCCAGCCCGGCCGCCCGCGGATGAAATCGCGGGTGCCGTCGATCGGGTCGACACACCAGATGCGCGCGCAATCCAGCCGCGCCGGATCATCGAGCGTTTCTTCCGAAAGCCAGCCCGTATCGGGCAGCAGCGCGCCAAGCTCTGCGCGCAGCAGGGCATCAACGGCAAGATCGGCATCGGTGACGGGATGGCCCGGCGTCTTTTCCCAGATGCGCGGCCGTGCCCCGTGCGCGGGCGAGAGGCCCAGTGCCAGATCGCCAGCCCGCCGCGCAATGGCTGCGACGCGGCTGAGCAACGGATCAGCCACCCGCAATCGCCATGCCATCCACCCGCAAGGTGGGCGCATCGACGCCATAGCGAAAGTCCAGATCGTCAGCGGGCACCAGCGCGGCAAACATGGGCAGCAGATTGCCGGCAATGGTGAATTCAGAAATCGGCTCGGCGAGCGAACCATTGCGGATGGCAAATCCCGCAGCACCGCGGCTGTAATCGCCCGTCACCGGGTTGACGCCCTGGCCGATCAGCTCGGTCACGTAAACGCCCTCGCCAATATCTGCCATCAGCTCTGCCGGGCTGTGCGTGCCCGGTGCGATCCACACATTGCTGGCCGAAGCACCGGGCGGCCCGCCGCCGCTGCGCGATGCATGACCCGTGGGCGCGAGGCCGAGCTGGCGGGCAGAGGCGCAATCGAGCAACCAGCCGGTCAGCCGCCCATCCTCGATCAGCGCTCGCTTGTGCGTCGCCAGTCCCTCTCCATCGAAAGGCCGCGAACGCAGCCCGCGCAGCCGGTGCGGATCGTCCCAGATGGTGATGCCTGGGGCAAAAATCTGTTCGCCCAGCTTTTCGAGAAGAAAGCTGGTGCGCCGCGCAATCGCGCTGCCGACAATCGCACCGATCAGATGGCCGATCAGGCTGTTGCCCACCCGCGGATCGAAGATCACCGGCATCTGGCCGGAAGGAGCCTTGCCCGCACCTAGCCGGGCGACCGCGCGCTGCCCCGCCGATGCACCGATCTGTTCCGGACCGACCAGTTCTGATGCATGGCGGACAGAGCAATAATCATAATCGCGCTCCATGCCATCGCCGCTGCCCGCGATCACCGAGGCAGAGACGCTGTGGCTGGTCGCCCCATAAGCTGCGGCAAAGCCATGACTGGTGGCGAGCGCAATGCGCATGCGGCCATGGCTTGCGCCGCCGCCCTCGCTGTTGGTGACGCCGGGCACGGCGCGGGCAGCATCTTCAGCTGCGAGAGCCCGGTCGCGCAGCAGCGCCGGGTCTGGCGCGCTGCCATCGTCCAGTTCCAGCGCGGGTGGCGCGGATCGCAGCAGGCGATCTTCCGGCGCAAGCCCGGCATAGGGATCCGCCGGGGCTTCGCGCGCCATGGCGATGGCCCGTTCGACAAGCGCCCGCAGCCGATCTGCCCCCATATCCGCGGTCGACACCGTGGCCGATTGCTGGCCCACGAAAACGCGCAGGGCAATGCCCTGGCCTTCGGCCGATTGGACGTCTTCCAGCTTGCCAAGCCGCATGTCGACCGATGTGGAGGCATCGCAGCTGTAGATTGCGTCAGCGGCATCGGCACCGCTTTTGCGGGCCAGCGCACACATGTCCTGCGTGCGCGAAAGGGCATCATCGAGAGAGAGCATGGCACCCGCCTTGGCGAATGGCGGGCTATTCGTCAATCAGGCTGATGAAGCGGGCGGCGTCGTGCCATTCGGCAGCGCGCGCCGCCCGCTGGGCGGCCGCATCGGCATCCACACCCCACTGCCGTTCCTGCCAGATCTCATCCAGCGTGACGCAATCCCAAAGATGATCGGCCGTGAAGGCCCCATCGCGCAGCGCCAGCGCCGCCACCAGAGAACCGCCCAGCGTGGTGAGCGTGACCAATGGCGCAAGCTGCCATGCCGACGACATGGCCACGGCATCGCGCAGCGCCGTCCGCGTCGCGGGCAGCTGATCAACTGGCGCAATGCCATTGGTGATCACAAATTCCACGGCATAGCGTTGTTCGGCCCAATCAAGCAGCGGGTTCCATCGCCGCACCTGCTCTGCTGCGAGATCGGCCTGCGCCTCATCGGCCCGATAGCACAGGAGATCGCTGGCGCCGTAGCGGGCCAGCGCCTCGACATGCGGTGACGGATCGGCCGCCATATGGTCGATCGCGGCATTGGCAAGCCCGGTCATCGGCATGCTGCGCGGGTTGATTGCCTCTTGCTGCGCCTGCCATTCGGATGCGATGGCCGCCGCCAGCGCCTGCGTCGGAAGGATCAGGCGCGCCTTGCCCGGCGTGTGCACAGGGCGGCCATCCAGCAGAATCTGCCCTGCCCCGTCGATCGACACTGCGGAGTAAAATCGCTTCATGGCGTGGATTTGGCCCACAGCTTTTTCAGGAGCACGGGCACGCCGAAAAATCCGGCCGCGCCGATCACCACGAGGATCGCGCCTGCGGTGAGAAATTCCGGCCCTTCAAGCAGCTTGCCGCTGATGAACGCCACCCCCATCAGCACGCAGGCAAGATTGGTGAACCGCACCATCGTCAGCACGATGAAACGGGCTTTTGCCAGCGCCTCTGCGTCCTTGCCATTCGGTGTCATTGCTTGCCCTCCTGCTTGCGGATCATCCGCGCCAGCGCCTCATTGCCCGCAGCGGATACTCCATTGGCCGTGGCTGCCAGCGCTGCCCGGGGCTTGCCCTGACCCATTTTCAGCGTGCCGCGCCAGCCGGTGATACGAAATTCGAAGCCATGGATGGCATCCATCAGCGCCGCCATGCGCTGTGGCGAGAGTTGATCAGCAGTCCATGGCGCCTTGGGGGCAAGATGCGCCTCGTGCGCAGCGCTGGCATCATCCAGCTGACCCCGCAGCGCCGCAACGCCGAGCGTCCCGATCACGCCATCCAGCTCGACGGCGGCATAATTCCAGGTCGGCACCTGCTGCGCAAGGCCATACCAATCCGGGCTGATATAGCCCGAGGGGCCATTGACGATGAAGAGGCCGCGTGCGCCATCGAGATGGGGGGTGATGCGATTGCGGCGGGCAATGTGAAAGCGCAACCGATCTGCGCCATCGAGAACATAGGGCAGATGCGCTGCACCCAGGCCATCTTCGGTCTGCACCACGAGGATGCCATAGCCCGTCTCGCGCACAAAATCGGCCATGGCGGCAGCATCCGGCCATCGATAGGCGGGATCGGGATGCATCAGCGCTGGCTGCCGGGCGGGCGCGGGGGCTGGCGACGCGCCTTTCTGCGGGATGGTGACGCGCCTTTGGATGCGCCCCCTTTGGACACAGCCGCTCTGGACGCCGCTGCCGCCCTTGAAGGCCTGCCCTTTTTGCCATCGGCGGCAGGCTGTGCCCCCGGCTTTTTCGATTTCGCAGCGGGTGGCTGCACGTTCCCGCGTGCCCTGCGCTCTCCCTTGCGGGCGCGCCGCACGTCCTTTGCATGCGCCTTGGCCGCTGCCTTTTCGATCGCCTTGCGGGGCGGCGCCGGTGGCCCCGCTGCATCGGCCACCAGCGTCAGATCAAAGCCAAGACTGGCGAGCGTTTCGGCAAAATGGGGCGGCAGGTCCGCCGTCAGGCTGAGCATGCGGCGATCCAGCCCTTCCAGCCGCAGGGCGCGGGCGTGGAGATGCATCTTGCGGCTGATGCTGCCCGTCAGGAACGCGTCTTTTCCGCCATATTTTCCATCGCCGACAATCGGATGGCCAATCGCTGCCATATGCACCCGCAGCTGGTGGGTCCGCCCGGTCAAGGGCATGAGTTCCACCCAGGCGGCACGGTTGCCCGCACGATCAATAAGGCGATAGCGGGTCTTGGCCGCCTGGCCTTCCTTTTCGTCGACCATCATTTTTTCGCCGCCCGTACCGGGTTGCTTGGCCAGCGGCAGATCTATCTCGCCCGCCTCGATATTGGGCACGCCGACAATGATCGCCCAATAGCTTTTGCGTGCCGAACGCGCCGCAAAGCTTTTCGCAAAATGCGCCGCAGCCCGGGCAGATCGCGCCAGCAGCAGCACGCCCGACGTATCCTTGTCGAGCCGGTGCACCAGCTTGGGGCGGCCGGGCGCATCAAAGATCAGGGCGTCGAGCAGGCCATCGACATGCTCGTTCGTCTTTGTGCCGCCCTGCGTCGCAAGCCCCGGCGGCTTGTTGATCGCAAGACTGTCTGCATCGCGGTGGATGACGAGGCTTTGCGCAAAGGCGACCGTTGCCGGGTCCATCGGGGCGCGGGGCCGGGGCGCACGCCGGGCAGCGGGGGCCGCGGCTGCGGCATCTTCAGGCGGGAGGCGGATTTCCTGGCCGACACGGATGCGTTCGCCCGGCGACACCCGCGCGCCATCGAGCCGCAGCTGGCCCGTGCGCGCCCAGCGGGCAATAAGGGCATGGCTGACGAGCGGCAGGTGGCGGCTGAACCAGCGATCGAGCCTGATGCCATCATCATCGGCGCCAACGATGCGGGTGCGCACGCCCGGTGCCGTCTGTGCGCCCGCCAGCGATCCGGCCTGCGCCTGTCCCGTTGCGTCACGCTTCGCCATGCCGCTCAACCCGCGATGCGAACCGCGGACTGCGCCAGCCACAGCCCGAGCGCGAGCGCCGCAACCGACCCGGCGACGGACAGCAGGGCATAGAGCAAAAAGCCGGTCACATATCCGCCCTTCAGCATCATCACGGCCTCGGCGCTAAAGGCGCTGAACGTGGTGAAGCCGCCCAGCAGGCCGACGCCCAGCAGCAGCTGACACGGACGGGCCGCCGCATCGGGCATGCGCGCCAATATCCCCAGCAGCCCGCCCATCACCAGACCGCCGCCGATATTGCATGCGAGTGTTGCAAGCGGCCAGGGCGTGCCGAGCAGCTGCATGGCTCGCCCCGCCAGCGCATGCGCCACCCACTGGCCAAGGGCAAAGCGCGCTGCCGCGCCCAGCGCACCGCCAACCATGACGAGCGCATAGGCAGCCAGGCCGGATGAAGGAGGCGTGCTGAGCAGCATCATCGATCCCTAGGCGCTTTGATGGCCGCATTCAACCATATCGGCGGCGGATACGCACTGGTCCCGCCCGCTTACATTACAGAAACTTAACTGTGCGCGCGTGCATCTGTGCCGCACGATGCGGCGCGGCAGGCACAGGCGCTTGCCCGTTCACCATCTTCAGAAAGGAAGTCGTCATCATGCCGGTTGCAACGCTCGATATCCAGCACATCCCCGAATTGGCGGTGCCGATGGGGGCCTATGGCAGCATCAACCGCCCGGAACATATGAGCGGATCGATGTTCGATTTCATTGTTGCGGTGATCCTGATCCTGTTTGACGATGAAAATCCGGCGGGAGGCTGATAAATGGCAACGGGCGGCCAGCAGCTGATCCGCGCGTGGCGGGATGCGCCAGAGGGCAAGGCGCTGTTTGCCCTGCTGCGCCAGCTGGACGATGCACCACCCGCCGCAGTTGCACAGGCGCTGGCCGCCCCGCTTGCCGACCGGCGCTGGCTGACATGCCTGCTCGATCTGGCAGCCGCCGCGCTGATGGCCGATCCCACGTGCGAGCCGGCGTTGCGGGTCATCCGCACGCCGGTGATGAGCGGGATGATCCTTGCGGATACGGGCTATGTTGCGCTTGCGGCGCTGGTGATCGATCATCGTGCGCTTGCCGATGCCAATGCGCGAAAGGACGCAACGATCAGCTATGCCGGCGGCGGCCACAGCATCACGGCAATGGTCAAGGCCGCGGGCTGCATTGCGGAGCACCATTGCTGGCACGCGGATCCGGCAGCGCCGGGCGGCATGCGCAGCATGCTGGCCACGCGGCAGGTGCTGGCCGATGGCGCGCAGCTGCTGTGCGACGATGCACTCAGTGCGCTGCGCCTTGTGCCCCAGCCCGAAGGCGGCGACATCACGATGATCCGGGTGACCATCCGCACGCCCGGCACGGCCCCGGTGCGCGAATTCTGCGCAGAAACGGGCAGGTTGCTGCGCCAGGCGAGCAGCGACGAGGCCGCCTCGCGCGCGCAGATGATGCTCACAATGTTGCGCCATTCGGGGCATGCAGGCACGGCGGCTGCGCTGGCCGAGGCCAGCCATCATGAAGGGGCCGATACGCGCTGGCATGCCATGCGCGAGTGGCTCGCCTGCGATGTGCCTGCCGCGCTGCCGCGGCTGATGGCGATGGCGCAGACCGATCCCGATGCGCCGCTGCGCGAGGCGGCACGGCAAACGCTGCGCATGATCGCGGCCCAGCATGAAAAGGCGGCCGCCTGATGCCACAGCTGATTGAAACGACGCCGGGAGATGCGATTGGCCTGGCTGATCTGGTCGACGCGCTGGAGGAAATGGGCCTCATCCCTGGCGATCCGCACAGCCTGGCCGCCGCCGCGCCCATGCTGCGACGCCTTTCGGAAAACCGCAGCTTTCTGGGCGACATCGCCATCAGCGAGCTGAAAAGCGCGTGCGCCGGGCAGATCGGCAGCAATCGCTATTCGAGCCAGGTGATGATGCTGCACAAAAGCACGAGCGGTTATTTCATCCGCGCCAATTTCTGGCCATCGGAGGTGGACAGCATCTATCGGCGCAGCGGGGCGGATCATTTCTTCTACGGCAAGGCGCATGATCATAATTTCCATTTCCTCACCGTCGGGCATCTCGGCCCCGGTTACTGGAGCGACTATTATGAGCATGATGGCACTGCGCTTGCAGGCTATGCCGGAGAGCGTGCGCGGCTGCGCTTCATCGAACGCAGCGCGCTGCACCAGGGCAAGGTGATGCTCTATCGCGCGCACACCGATATCCACAGCCAATGGCCGGCCGACCAGTTTTCGGTGTCGCTCAACATCATGCAGCAGACACCGGATATCGCCTGGCGCAACCAATATCTGATCGATATCGAGGCGGGATGCATCACCAGCGTGCCGACCTTCAGCCAGACCGAGGCCATGTTGAAGCTGGCAGCCAGCTTTGGCGGCGGCAATGGGCGCGACCTGGCCCAGCATTTTCTGGAGCGGCATCCGGTGGATCGGGTCAGGCTTTCGGCAGCCGAAGCGCTGGCTTCTGCTGCGCCCAGCAGAAACGAGATGTGCGCGCTGTGGGCACGGCTCGAATCCTCTGCCAGCACAGTGCTGCGCGAATCCGCACGCGCCCGTCGGGCCGCGCTTGCTGCAGCTTAGGGCCAGGGCCGAGAATCTGTCCGCTTCCGGCCGAAGCAAGAACTGGCGCTAGGATTTTGTTTTAACGCGATTTCCGCGCCGTGATGCGCAAAAAAGGGGCCGGGTGGATTGCCCCACCCGGCCCCGATGATTCAGGCTTGCTGGCCGGACTTAAAAGTCCATGCCGCCCATTCCGCCGCCCGGCATCGCCGGCATGGCGGGCGCCTTGTCCTCAGGCGCATCGGCGATGGTCGCCTCGGTGGTGATGAGCAGCCCTGCAACCGATGCCGCATCCTGAAGCGCGGTGCGCACAACCTTGGTCGGGTCGATCACGCCGGCGGCCTTCAGATTTTCATAGGTATCGGTGGCTGCGTTGAAGCCCTGATCTTCCTTTGCCTCACGCAGCAGATTGCCGGAAACGACGGCACCATCATGGCCGGCATTTTCCGCGATCTGGCGGATCGGCGCAGTGATGGCCTTGCGAATGATGTCGATCCCGCGGGTCTGATCATCATTTGCGCCCTTCAGGCCGTCAAGCGCCTTGGTGGCATAGAGCAGCGCCGTGCCGCCGCCGGGCACAATGCCTTCTTCCACGGCAGCGCGGGTGGCATGCAGCGCATCGTCCACACGGTCCTTGCGCTCCTTCACTTCGACTTCGGTCGCGCCGCCAACCTTGATCACGGCCACGCCCCCAGCGAGCTTGGCCAGCCGCTCCTGCAGCTTTTCGCGATCATAATCGCTGGTGGTGGTTTCGATCTGCGCACGGATGGCTTCGGTGCGCGCCTTGATGCTGTCAGCCTCGCCTGCGCCGTCGACAATGGTGGTGTTGTCCTTGTCGATGGTCACGCGCTTGGCCTGGCCGAGCATGCCCAGCGTCACATTTTCAAGCTTGATGCCCAGATCTTCGCTGATCATTTCACCCTTGGTGAGGATCGCGATATCTTCGAGCATGGCCTTCCTGCGATCGCCAAAGCCCGGTGCCTTCACGGCCGCAACCTTGAGGCCGCCGCGCAGCTTGTTGACCACCAGGGTCGCCAG
>CAZFYJ010000082.1:0-8180 GCA_964523215.1 uncultured Sphingomonadaceae bacterium
CGCAACATTGACGATTGAGGCGCGACGTCGGCTCGAGGTGACGCGGGGCGCAGGGAAGGGGGGCAGTGCATGCCCCCCTTTTTCGCGTCTGAACAATCTAAAGCCCGGCCTCGCGCCGCAGGGCTGCGGCGCCGCTGCGCAAAAAGCCATGATCGGAACCGAGCAGAAACAGGCGCGCCCCTTTTGCCTGCCACATCGGCACATCGTTTGCGTGCGGGGTAAACAGCCCGACCGGGCGTGCCGCTGCCCCGGCGGCCGCAATGATGCGATCGCAGGCGGCGATCACCCGGGCGTCATCGGCGGATGTGCAGCCAAGCGCGATGGTGAGATCGATGCGACCGATGAACAGGGCGTCAATCCCATCGACCGCGGCAATTGCGTCGATTGCATCCAGCGCCTCTGCATCCTCGATCTGGGCGATCACGCAGCTTTGCCCGGCGGCTGCGGCGAGATGTTCTTCGATGCCGGCGCGGCCATAGCCTGCAGCCCGGCTCGATCCGGCATAGCCGCGGCTCGGCGTTGCGCCGGCAGCGCCATAATGCGCGGCGCGTACCAGCGCCTCGGCCTCCGCCGCGCTGCGGATATGTGGCGCGAGCACGCCATCTGCCCCGCAATCGAGGGCATTCAATATCTGTTCGGGCGCGCTGTGCGTCGGGCGCACCAGCACTGGAATGCCGCCTGCCCGCGCGGCCATGATGCAGCTGTCAAGATCGCGCCGGTCGAACGGCGCATGCTCCGCATCGAGCACCAGGCAATCGAGCCCGCTGGTCGCCATCACTTCGACGACATGCGGATGCGGCGTTTTGACGAAGCAGCCGAGAAGCGGCGCGCCCGCGGCAAGCCTTGCCTTGAGGTTCATGCTGCCTTGCGCCACAGCCGCTCGGATGCGAGCGCTGCGCCTTCGGCCAGCGCCGCAAGCTTGGCCCACACAATGGCGGGATCGACCACGCCGAACCCGGCAAAGGTCGAAAATCCGCAATCGGTGCCCGCGATCACACGTTCGCGGCCGATGATGCCGGCAAAGCGCTCAATCCGTTCGCAGACGACGCGCGGATGTTCGATGAAATTGGTCGTGCTGTCGATCACGCCGGGGATCAGGATCTTGTCCTCCGGGATGAGCCCCGCCATGTCGACGAAGTAGTTCCAGTCGTGCTGATGGCGCGGATTGGCGGTTTCAAACAGCAGGCCCGCTGGCTTTGCTTGCATCAGGGTCGGCAGGATCACACCCATTTCCACATCGCAGCAATGCGGCCCCTCATAATTGCCCCAGCACACGTGCATGCGCACCCGGTCTGCCGCGATGTTGCGCAGCGCGTGGTTCAGCGCCTCGATATGGCCGCCGATCAGCGTCAGATATTCGGCATCGCTGCGATCCTTGTACATCATGTGGCGGCCCAGGCCGAGATCGGGGCTATCAAGCTGGAGGATCAGCCCGGCCGCGACAATCGCTTCATATTCCGGGCGCATGGCCTCTGCCAGCGCTTCCAGATAGGCATCCTGGCTCGGATAATAATCATTGGGCTGGAACAGCGCGATCACGCCGGGGGAGGCACTGTTCATGAAGCCGCCCCGCGGGCGGTGCGCCGCCATGGCGTGCGCCATATGGGCAAGGTCGGCTTCGAGCGGGGCCATGGATGTGACGCCAATCTTTCCCACGCAGCGCGGCCGCCGGTAGGTGGGGGTGCCGCCGCCCTTGGCCTGGCGTTCGAGAAAGCTCGGAAACATTTCCAGATCGGCCGGCGGCGTGCGCGGGCTATCTCCATCAAAGCCGCTGATCCGGTCCTTGATGTAGGTGGCGTAGGAGATTTTGGACATTTCCCCGTCCGAGACCAGATCAATGCCAGCGGCCACCTGCCGCGCCACGGCATCGTCGACTGCAGCTGCGATCACGGCATCAAAGCGCACGGGATCAACTGGCTCCCCACGCTCTTGTGCGAACACCAGCTCAGTGACCTCGGCAGAACGCGGCAGCGAGCCGACATGCGTTGTCAATATGCGGTCAGCCACTCAAAATCCTCCCTCGCGCATGGCATTTTCGTGTTCCGTTCAGCCCAGCCGCGCCGAATGTCCGGGCAGCAGATCGCCGGCAAAGAGCCGCTGTTCTGGCGTGAGATCGGGCTTGGCGATGCGTTCGACCAGCATCGAAACGGCGGCCTCGGTCATCCTTCGCACCGGCTGGCGAATGGTGGTGACCTGATAGGAAAGCCAGGTGGCCGGGCCCACTCCATCGAAGCCCACGATCGAGAGCTGTTCGGGAACGCTGAGCCCGAAATGCGATCGTGCACAATCAATCGCGCCAACCGCCATCAGATCATTGGCGCAGATCAGGGCATCGATTCCCTCGGCACTCTGCTTCATGATGGCTTTCAGCCCCTCTTCGCCGCTGGCATAGTCAAATCGTCCGCGCACCATCACATGGTCCAGCTGATGGGCGTTCAGGCGGCGGATGGCAGCGTTGACCCGCTCTTCGCCCACAAAGCTGTCCGCGGGGCCTGCAATGATGCCGAACATGCGGTGGTCGGCCGCGATCAGGCCATCGATCAGCGCATGTTCGCCGGCCACCGAATCGCAGCACACGCTGGGAACGGGCACGCCTTCGCCCACGCGGTTATACAGCACCACAGGCACCCCGCGATCGGCAAAGGCTGCCAGCTGTGCCGGATCGAGCCGCGCCGCGACAATCGCGCCATCGACGCGATATTGCCACACCTGATCGAGCACATTGTCCACATCCGATTCCGCTGCAAGCGTGAACAGCAAGACGCGAATGCCGTTCGCCGACAGCCGCTGGGTCAGCTCTGCCAGCACTTCGGGATAATAGAGATTGGTGAGATTGGAGATGATGATCGCGACCAGATGAGACCGCTGGGTGATCAGCCCGCGCGCAATTGCATTGGGATAATAGTTCAGCGCCCGTGCGGCCGCGAGCACCTTTTCCCGCGTCTTGGGCGAAACACTTGCCCCCTCTTTGAAACAGCGCGACACTGCCGACTGCGATACGCCGGCATGGCGGGCAACATCATAGGACGTGGCGCGGCGGCGCTGCATGCCTCAGGCAGCCTGCTTCCGGCCCAGCCGCCGCACCCTGATGTCGGCCTGTTCCTTGTGCCCTGCAAAGCCCTCGATCGCGCACAGGCGGCTGCAATATTCGCCGATCATCACGCTCGCCTCGTCGGTCAGCACGCGCTGATAGGTGCAGGTCTTGATGAACTTGCCCACCCAAAGCCCCCCCGTGAAGCGGGCGTTTTTCCTCGTGGGCAGCGTATGATTGGTGCCGATCACCTTGTCTCCATAGGAGACATTGGTGCGCGCGCCAAGAAACAGCGCGCCATAATTGGTCATATGCTCAAGGAAATAATCCGGGTCGCGCGTCATCACCTGCACATGTTCTGATGCGATCTCGTCTGCAACGGCAACCATTTCCTCATAGCTGTCGCACACGATCACCTGCCCGTAATCGGCCCATGCTTTTGCCGCGATATGCGCGGTTGGCAGGATGGTGAGCTGGCGCTCGATCTCGGCCATGGTGTCGCGTGCCAGCCCCTCGGAATTGGTGAGCAGGATGGCCGGCGAATTGGGGCCGTGTTCCGCCTGGCCCAGAAGATCCGCTGCGCACAGTTCGCCATCTGCGCCCGCTTCGTCGGCAATCACCAGCGTTTCGGTCGGCCCGGCGAGCAGATCGATCCCGATCCGGCCAAACAGCTGGCGTTTGGCCTCGGCCACATAGGCATTGCCCGGCCCCACGATCATGTCCACGCTGCGAATGCTCTCCGTGCCCAGCGCCATCGCAGCCACAGCCTGCACCCCGCCCACGCACAGGATTTCATCGGCACCCGCCATGTGCATGGCAACCACAATCGCGGGATTGGGCTTTCCCTGGAATGGTGGTGCCACGGAAATGACATGGTTCACGCCCGCGACCTTCGCTGTCACCACGCTCATATGCGCTGAGGCCACAAGCGGATATTTGCCGCCGGGCACATAGCAGCCGACCGAATTGACCGGCAGATTTTTGTGCCCCAGCACCACCCCCGGAAGTGTTTCCACCTCGACATCCTTCAGGGCATCACGCTGGATCTGCGCGAAATTGCGCACCTGCGCCTGGGCAAATCGAATGTCCTCGATTGTCTGCGCATCGAGCGCGGCATAGGCATCCGCGATCTGCGCATCGCTCAGCTGAAAGCGATCGGGCGCCCATGCGTCGAACTTGGCAGACCAATCGCGCACAGCATTGTCGCCACGCGCCCTGATGTCGGAAATGATCGTCTCCACCGTTGCACGCACCTGGGCATCTGCTTCGGCCGCAGCATCCTCGGTGATCCCGCGTTTGAGATAATGTGCCAACTCTGCTGCTCCTCCATGCTGGCGGCATCCTGATGCGCCGACCGTTCTCCGCACCCATGTTCAGGCCCGTCGTCTGGCCCATCGTGATGCGGCAGGCGAGTCTTTTCACCGCCACCCGTTGCGGCTAGGCTAATCATATTGACTTCGAATGCAACGGAGAAATGCGCATGGCAATGAGCAGGTTCGATCTGGCCGGCAAGGTGGCGGTGGTCACCGGGGGCAGCAAAGGGCTCGGGGCAGCGATCTGCGCTGCACTCGCCGAAGCCGGGGCGGAGGTGCACGCGGTTGCGCGCGATAAGGGCGGCCTTGATGCGCTGCACGCGGCACAGCCGGCCGTCCGGGCGTGGCAGGCCGATGTGCTCGATCCTGCCTTTGCCGATGCGCTGGCGGGCCGCGATGTGGACATCTTCGTGAACAATGCCGGCACGAACACGCCGCTTCCCATGGCGGATGTTCCGGCACAGGTTCTGGATGACATGCTCAATCTCAACGTGCGCAGCGCCTATCTGGCGGCGCAGGCCGCTGTGCGCTCGATGCTGCGGCACGGCAGAGGCGGCAGTATCATCAACATCACCAGCCAGATGGGGCATGTCGGCAGCCCGCGGCGCACGGTTTACTGCATGACCAAGCACGCGCTGGAGGGCCTGACCAAGGCAATGGCGGTGGAACTTGCGCCGCACGGGATCCGTGTCAATGCGGTCGCGCCAACCTTCATCGAAACGCCGATGACTGCACCGATGCTCGCCGATACCTCCTTTCGCAGCTTTGTCGAGCAGATGATCCCGCTCGGCCGCGTCGGCGTGCCGGATGATGTGGCCGCGGCCGTTCTCTATCTCGCCTCGCCTGCTGCCGCGATGGTCACGGGCACCAGCCTGCGCGTCGATGGCGGCTGGACCGCACAGTAAATCCACACAAAAGAGCGCTGCCGCTGTTGCTAAGATGCAACGGGCCAAAGGTCGCGGCAGGCAAGATCATTTTCTGCTTGCATTCGCAGTCATTTTCTACTTGCATTCGCAGTCATTGGGCCGAGGACATGCCCGGACAAAAGGCGAAGGGGAGTTTTTCATGAAGAGTCACTCGATCAAATCCGCATTGCTGGCGGGCAGTGCCAGCCTTTTGATCACGGGGCTTGCCGCCCCGGCCTTTGCGCAGGATGCCGACCCTGCTGCCGAAGATGGCGGCGGCATCGAAGAAATCGTGGTGACAGCGCAGCGGCGCGAGGAAAATCTTCAGGACGTGCCGATTTCGGTGTCCGCATTCAGCGCAGCACAGCTGGCCGCCACGGGCACCACCGATGTGTCCCGCCTCGAAGGGCGCGTGCCGGGCTTCACCTTCGGCCGTTCGGGCGTCGATGCGCGCCCGGCGATGCGCGGCGTGCGCACAGAAAATGTCGGGGTGAACGGGGATACCACGATCGGCTTTTTCGTCGACGGTGTGTATCTCTCCCGCGCGCAACAGGCGACGGCGGGCTTCGTCGATTTGCAGCGGGTCGAGGTGCAGCGCGGGCCGCAGGGCACGCTCTATGGGCGCAACACCTTTGGCGGCAATATTTCGATCACCACGGCACAGCCCTCCTTCTCCGGCTATGCAGGCGGAATCGACGTCACCATTGGCGATAATGCGCAAAAGCGGTTCGATGCGTTCATCAACGCGCCGCTCAGCGAAACGATCGCGCTGCGCATTGCCGGCTCCTACGAAAAGTCTGACGGCTGGGTGAAGAATGACAATCCGCTCGGCAACAATCTGTTCGATGATGACAATCGCTATGTCCGCGGCACGCTGCTGTGGGAGCCGAGCGAGGCCTTCAAGGCGACCATCAAATTTGATTACAGCCGCCGCAAGGGTGCCGGCGGATCGGCGTTCGGATACAAGCTGGTCGGCAGCTATTTCTACGTGCCGACCAATGCGCAGCTGTTCAATTCGACGCCGGTCATCCTCAACACCCGGCCCGGAAACCGCGACAATGTGGTGGATGCCCCGCTCACAATCGATACTGGCGTGCCGATCTATCAGGCCGGCAACCCCTATCGCATCGATACCGATCAGCCGACCTTGCTCGATCAGGATGGCTACACGCTGGGCGGCACTCTGGAATATGATTTCGGCGCGGCAACGCTGAAATCGATCACGGCCTACACCGATTTCCAGGCGACCCGCACATCCGATTCGGATTTCTCGGGCAACCAGATCGCGATCGACTATCAGAAGACCGCAGCCAAGACCTTCAGCCAGGAAGTGCAGCTGCTGTCCGATGGGGAAGGGCCGCTGACCTACACGCTTGGCGCTTATTATTTCAAAGACAAGCTGGCCGGCATCTTCATCAACCAGCAGCTGCCGCGCATCATCCGCAACGTGACGCCCAATCTCACACTCCCGCAAAATGGCGGCGGGGCCTATGATGAGCAGCGGCCCGAAACCGAAAGCTGGGCCGGCTATGCGCAGGCAAGCTATGCCATCACCGAGCAGCTGAAGCTGACGGGCGGCATCCGCTACACGGTGGACACCAAGGATTTCCGATTTGCCAATGCGAATGCGGTGCTGCCGCTGGTGGGCGGGGTGCCGCAAGGAACGGCGATCACGCTCAGCACGGGCAATATTCCGGCCAGCGCGTTCGGCGTGAAGGGCGCGCCCACGAACTGCACCTATACCAGCATCCCGCTGCCGCAGCCGGGCTTTCAGTGCCTCGCGGCCAACACCACCGTGCTGACCGGCGCGACACTGGCCACCAAGACGTTCAAGCAGGCGACCTGGCGGGTCGGGGTGGATTACAAGGTGAGCGATGACAATCTGCTCTATGCCTCTGCATCCACTGGCTTTCGTTCCGGCGGCTTCAATTCCGGGCAGACGGGCGCGGCCGCGCAGCCGACATTCAACCCGGAAAAGGTGACCGCGTTCGAACTGGGTTCGAAGAACCGCTTCTTCGACAATAGCCTGCTGTTCAACGTCTCGCTCTTTTACAATCGCTATCGTTCGTTGCAGGAACAGCGGCAGATCCCCTTTGGCGCGACGACCATTTCGATCATCGAGAACAGCGGCAAATCCCGCGCATATGGGGCGGAGCTGGAAACCACATGGAAGCCGGCGCCGGGCCTCACGCTGGGTGGCAGCCTTTCCTATCTCAATGCCAAATACACCCAATATGATCAGGTGCCCGCTCCCTTTGGCACCACCATCCTGATCCCCGATGCAACGGTCCTCACGCCGACGGTGGTGAACGGGGTGACGATTGCACCGGCAGGCCAGCGTCGCCTGTTTGCCGTGGGCTATGATTGCGGGCTGATCCCCGGAACGGGCGGGGTCGGCCAGCCCGCCGCTGCCTATGGCTGTGATCTGAGCGGCAACCGCATTCCCTATTCGCCAGAATATTCGGGATCGGTCTATGCGCAATATGATCTCGATCTGGGGAGCGCAGGCACGCTCACGCCCTTTGCGCAGCTCACCTTTTCGGGCGCGTGGTTCGGCCAGCCGATCAATTCGGTGCTCGATCGCCAGCCGGCCTGGGCAAAGCTTGATCTGCGCCTGACGTGGGACATCAATGATGCCGTCTCGATTGCCGGCTTCATCAACAATGTGACCGACAAGGCGACCTCGACCCGCTTTGTCTATGGCGGCGGCGGTGCCTTGCAGGCAAGCTATGCGCCGCCGCGGCTGTGGGGCCTCAGCGGCAGCTTCCGCTTCTGATCAGCGGCAAAGCAGGGCAACGCAGCCACGGGGAGCCAAAGGGGGCAAAAGGCTGACGTGCGGGCGAGTGCAGCGGCTGCGCTCGCCCCTTTTTTTGTGCGCATTGCGGCGGCGTCGCCCCTAAAGACGGAAAAAGCGCGCCGCCGTGCTGGCAA
>CAZFYJ010000083.1:0-8129 GCA_964523215.1 uncultured Sphingomonadaceae bacterium
CGCACCCGCGCGCATAGCGCACATCTCCCCCCAGCCCCAGCGCGGCCATGCGGCTTTCGACCACATGCTGGATATGGCCATCGCGTGGCCCGTCCGGATAGAAGGCATCGAGGAATGTCCGGATCGGAAGCGGCCCGCGCGCCGCCTCTGCGGCTCCGCCTGCAAGCGTGAAGGAACGGTTGTCGGCAATCGCCTGCGCCACCTCCGGCATCGGGCCAAGCGTCACGGTGTCCGAATCGAGCTGGATCACATAAGCCTCGTCACGCAGGCCGAGAATCGCGTGCAGCCGTTCCCAGCATCCTCCCGTGGGGCATGGGCGGGTGTCGATATCACGCAGTTCCATGATCGCTGGCGCGCCGGCATGTTCGGCAAGCAGCTGCCGGTCTTCGGCTGTCAGCGTGCCATCGTTGACCAGAACGATGCGCCCGCGCTGGAGCTGGTGGTGGAGCGATTTGACGGCCAGCAGATAGGGCATCAGCACGGCCGTGCCGATCATGGAAAGGATGATCAGCCCATCGTTGCGCGGCACGATGGCCGGCAAGCCGAGCACCGCCCGGCACTGCGCCTTATGCGCCTTTTCCCTCCGCGCCCGTCGCCACTTGTCCAGCCACAACATTGCAGCATCGCCCTGTTTGTCCTCCCCATCCGGGAAGATGGGCATCCGCCGCAGCAATTCAAGCGGGCGGCCCGGAAGCCCCCGCAGGCCCGGCCGCCTTGTCCCGCGGCGGCACATCCCCGAGCGCGCCAAGCTCGCCCCGCGCCCGCGCCTTGCGGCCATAAACCAGCTCGAACAGCGGGCTCGCCATCACCGTGGTGACAATCGCCATCAGCACCATGATCGAAAACAGCGTCGGGCCGATAATGCCCTTTTGCAGCCCGATATTGAGGATGATCAGCTCCATCAGCCCGCGCGCATTCATCAGCGCGCCAATGCCGAGGGCCGTCTCGTTGCTCTCGCCCGAAAGGCGCGCCGCAAGCCAGCAGGCCCCGAATTTGGCCGCAATCGATATCACCAATATGCCAATCGCGATCGCCAGCAGATTGAGGCTGTTCACCATGGCGAGTTGCGTGTTGAGCCCGGAATAGGTGAAAAACATCGGCAGCAGGAAGACGACCGTGAACGGCTCGATCTTGCGACGCAGCTCCTCGGTAAAGCGGCCGCGTGGCATGCACACGCCGAGCAGAAAGCCGCCAAACACCGCATGAATCCCGACCACATCCATGAAAAACGCGGAGATGGCGTAAAGAATGAGGGTGATCGCGAGCAGCTTTTCACTGATCCCGCCCTCGCGCTCCACCATCGCGCCGAGCGGCACCAGCAGGCGGCGGCCAGCCAGCAGCATGAACAGGGCATAACCAAGCCCGCCGATGATTGCGAGCAGCGCGATCGCCGGCCCGCCGCCAAAGGTTGCCAGCACGATCGCCAGCACACACCAGCTGACGGCATCGTCGAACGCACCGGCCGTCAGCGACAATGTGCCAAGCGCGCTGTTGGCGAGGCCGCGCTCGTTGATGATGCGGGCCAGCATCGGAAAGGCCGTCAGCGCGATGCATGCCCCCATGAACAGCGTCGCATTGGTCTGGCTCACCCCCGGCATGAACAGGCCGGGTGTGGCATAAAGATAGGGCGTGATCAGCACCGCAAAGAAAAACGGGGCCGCGATCCCGGCAAAGGAGACGCCCATGGCGCTTTTCGCCTTGGACTGGAAATGATCGAGCCGCAGCGTGGTGCCGACCAGAAACATGTAGAGCCCGACACCAAATTGCGCGAGCACATAGAGCGCGTTGCGGGTTTCCTTGGGGAAAATTGTCTGCTGCCATTCGGGAAAGAACAGTCCGAACAGCGATGGACCCAGCACAACGCCCGCAATCATCTCGCCGACGACCTGCGGCTGGCCCAGAAATTTGCGTGCCAGCCATCCGACGATGCGGCAGGCGAGCAGGATGACCGCCACCTGCAGGAAGAAATGGATGCTGAAATCGGTGGGGGTAAAGCTTTGCGCGGCGGCCACGGGCGGACCATTGGCCCCGATGGCCTGATCAAGCGCCTGCCACATCTCCTCCAGCCAGCCCGTCTCTGCCATGCCCTGCCCCATATGTTGCGACAATATCGTTCCGATGGATGACACCAGCAGTGCGGCACGCTGCAGCTGTGATCGCAAGGCCCTGTGTCGCGTCCGCTTTCGCATAGTGCGGCGCGGCTTCCAAGCGCCATCATTGTCCCAGCAGGCCCGAACAGCGATGACCCCGGCAGGGCGCCCGCGCCGAAAAAAAGGCCCCGCCCGTTTCCGGGCGAGGCCGTTCTGTTTGATCAGGCCGTGATCAGAATTTGAACCGGCCCGTCACGCCAAAGGTGCGCGGCTCGCCCAGGAAGCCGGCATACATCTGGTTGCTGTTCACGATGAAACCGCGCTGCACGGCACGGATGGTGCCGCTGCCCTGCGCGGGTGCATCAAAGGCAACCTGCAGGAAGTTCGTATCGAACAGGTTCTGCACCCAGAATTCGATGGCCCAGCGCTGGTCCGGCCCGCGAATGCCCGTGCGATAGTTGAACACGATGAACCCGTCCTGGATCTTTTCGCGGTCAAGATCAGAGCCCGTGTTGGTATCGCTCTGATAGCGATAATCCAGATAAAGCAGCGCAGAAAGCCCGCTATCGCCCAGCGCCGGCGTCCAGTTCAGCGATCCGGTCGCCACATAGGCCGAGCTGTTGGACAGGCGGCGATTGGGCAGCTGGAACGATGCCGCACCAAGCGGCGCCCCGCCCGATGCCACGATATCGTCGCGATAGCTGGTGTCGGTATAGGTCAAGCCGAAGTTCAGGCCGAGATTGGGCGCGGGCCGCAGAAACGCCTCCAGCTCCACACCCTTGGAGACCACGCCCGGCTTCAGCCCCGTGCCCGCCGGGCAGGCCCCGGTCGTGCCGCTATTGTCTTCATCGGCATTGGCAAGATCGGCGGCACAGCTGTTGATGTTGGTCACAACGAAGTTCAGCCCGTTGAAGGCGTTCAGCTGGAACCCGCTGAAATCCTGCTTGAACAAGGCCACGTTGACATCGATGCCGCGTCCGTTGAACTTCGCGCCGATTTCATAGGCATCCACCACTTCGGGATCGAAGGCCAGCTGCTGCAGATTGGGCGTGGTGGACAACAGGCTGGCACGATCAAGGTTGAACCCGCCCGCCTTATAGCCGCGCGAGAAGCTGGCATAGGTCAGCAGCTGATCGATCGGCTTGAAGCTGAGCACGGCTGTGCCGGTGAATTTGTCTTCCTTTTTCACGGCATTATTCTGCGTGAAGCTGCCGCCCGGCAGGCGGTTGATCACGCAGGGCAGGCCGCCCAGGCCTGCGAGCGGCGTGGGGCGGATCGCGCCGCAGAAGGTCGCATTGTCGAGCAGCACGGCATCCAGCGTCTTCTTTTCGTTGGTGTAGCGCAGGCCGAGCGTGAGGCTCAACCTGTCCTCGATGATGTCGACCGTGTTGTGCGTGAACAGCGCCCAGTTGCGGCTGGTCTGCTCGAAGCTGTCGTCCAGCGTGGTGCCATTCAGCGTCAGCGTCGGCTGGCCGATCGCCGCGGCAATCGCCCGATAGCCGCCCACGCCCGGAATGGTCAGCCCGGCCAGCAGCCGCAGCGTCGCCGCGGTCGCCGCCGGCACGGCAGGATTGAGCGATACAGCGTTGGCCACCGGCTGGTTGAGGCAGCCAATGCCGGTTGCGCTCACCAGACTGGCGACGTTGAGGCCTGCTGCCAGCGACGATGCAACCGCGCAGTTGCCAAAGCGCTCAAAATCGGTGCCATATCGGAAATTGTCGTTCAGCGTCAGCTTTTCATTGGCAAAATAGCCGCCGACCAGCCAGTCCAGCCGCCCGTCAAGCGCCTCGCCCTGCAAGCGCAGTTCCTGCGTGAATGTCTTGAAGGCCTGATCGTAATTCCCGTCGCCGGCGCGATTCAGAATATCCAGATTGTTGAAATCGGCATCCTGGCCGCGCTCGACCTTCCAGTCGCGGTAGGAGGTGATCGATGTCAGCGTCGCGCCGCCCAGATCATAGTTCAGCTCGCCCGAAAAGCCCCAGTCCTTGACGTCGCTGCGATAGCCCAAGCCAGGCGTGATCGAAGTGCGCCGCTGATAGGTGTTGTCGAGGATGATCCCGCCCAGCGCGCGCATGGCCGTGGTCAGCGGGTTTGGCGTGTAGGAAAGATTGCCGCTGGCATCGCGGCCGATATTGGCGGTGGGCAGATAACTCGCGCCACAGCATTCCTCGTTGCGGTTCGAATAGTCGCCGATCAGTCGCACCGAAAGCGCATCATTCGGCTCAAACAGCAGCTGCCCGCGCACCAGATAGCGATCGCGCCCGTTGATGCGGCGACCCGAGACGACATCGCGCAAAAAGCCGTCGCGCTTGTAATAGACGCCATCGAGACGCCCGGCGAGCGTTTCCGAAAGCGGACCGGTCACCCCGCCAACAAAGCGCAGTGTGCCGCGGTTGCCCGCGGTTGCCTCGGCCGTGCCGCCAAATTCGAATTTCGGCTTGGCGGTGATGATCGAGAGCAGGCCGGCAGAGGCATTGCGGCCAAAAAGCGTGCCCTGCGGGCCGCGCAGCACTTCGATCCGGTCGATCGCGCCCAGTTCGGACAGGCCAACGCCCGCCCGGTTGCGATACACGCCATCGATGAAGGTCGCGACCGAGCTTTCGAGGCCCGGATTGTCCCCCACGGTGCCGATGCCGCGGATGCGCGCCCCGCCGCCCGCCGCTTCGGACGAGGTGGAAGAAACCAGCAGCGAGGGCGAAACCTGATTGAGCTGGCGAATGTCGCTGGCGCCCGAATTCTGCAGCGTCTCTGCAGTGACGGCCGACACCGCGAGCGGCACATCCGACAGCGCCTCGGACCGGCGGGTCGCCGTGACGATGATCTCACCCTGCTCCTGCGGAGCTGCCGTTTCCTCTTCCTGGGGTGCCGCCTCGTCCGCATCCTGCGCGTGGCCCGCCTGCATCGCCGTGATGGACGCGATGAGGGCAGCGGACAATTTGAGGGCGGACACGCGCGAAAAGGCGCGGCCGGAGCGCGATTGAAGCATCAGAACATCCTCTCTACTGACTTTTTTCTGCGCCCTACCTAGGATGCATGCCACCGTGGTGCAACGGCGCGATGCGGCTCGATCGTGCACCAGCCCCGGCATTGCGGCATTTATGCAACAATCGCTGGTCCGCAGGGCTGGCCCCGGGGTGCGAAATGCGGGCCGCGATCCTTGAGCGGTTACATATGGGGCATGGCGGCGGGGCGGCTGTGCGTGCGTGCAACCGGCAGCGTTGCAAGACGGCCGCCCAGCGGCACCAGCGCGGTCACGCTGTGCCCTGCCGCCTTCAGCGCCGGGGCAAAATGCGCATCATGCACAAAATGCCCGCCCGTATAGGCGCCGAATGCAGGCAGGATCAGATGCGGGCCGATGCGTGCAAAACAGGCGCGGGAGAGCGTGCGCGCCGGGGTTTGCAGGCGGATTTTCGGGTGCCAGTGGCCGGAAAGCTCCGGCATGCCGGTTGCTGCATCGGCTTCGTGGCGCAGCATGAACGGGCCGAGCGCCGCCTCTGCCATGGCGGAAAGGCCGCATGTCGCCGGTTTAGCAGCTTGTTCGCGATCCCGTTTCGGCTGGTCATGATTGCCAGTGATGAAGCGCAGATCGTGGCGCGCCGCCAGCGTCTCCAGCACAGCCTTCGCCGCGCCGGGCAGGCGTTCTGCTCCGTGCGGATCGTGAAAATTGTCGCCCAGACACCAGATGCTGCCGGCATCCAGCCGTGCTGCCAGCGCCGCCAGCCGTTCCAGCGTTTCGATGCTGTCATAAGGCGGCAGATGCTGGCCGCTCGCGGCATACCAGCTGCCCTTTTCCAGGTGCAGATCGGCCACCAGCAGCGTGCGCATCTCGGCCCACCACAGGGCGCGATCGGGCAGGGCATAGAGCCGCACCCCGGCAAATTCGCATGCAAAAGGATCGAGGATCATCGCGCGTCCGGTCAGCTTGCGGGCCAGTCCCCGGGCCAGCCCTGATGCGGCCCCCGGCCCGGCGCTTCACGGCGGCCCTGCACCAGCCGTTGCCCCTTCGCGCCGCCACGCGGCAGCTGAAAGATCACGCGCCGGTTTGCAAAATCGACCTCGATCCGGTCAAACAGCATCAGCGTGTCCATGCCCAGCAGCATGGCCGGCTTGTGATGGAGGCCGAGCACGCGAAACGCATGGCCATCGGCATAGACGATCGGGATGTCGGTAAATTCCATGCCGCCGATGCTGATGCGGGAAACGACGTCGGATTGCGCCGCCAGCGTGCCGCCGGTCACGCTGGTCAGCGCCACATCGGCGAGGCGGCTCTTGCCGCGCCGCAGCAGCAGATCGCGCAGCGCAAGATTGCCGACACTGGCCTGTGCGCCGGTATCCACCACCAGATCAATCCTGCGCCCGGCCACCTGCGCATTGGCCAGGATCAGCCGTCCGGCCTTGCGCCGCGCCTCAACCACGATCATGTCGCGTTCGGCGGGTGGCGCCTTTCTGGCCCGCCGCGATGGCAGCACTTCCATCACGCCCAGGCGAAAATCGAACACAGCCTTCTTGTCCTGCAGCGTATCGATGCCGATCAGGCCCTGCGCTCCCAGATCCGCAGCCTCCAGCCCGGCTGCAAGCAGATTGCGCATTTCCAGCCGGTTGATCTGCAGCCGGTCGAGCCGATAGGCGGGGCTGCTCCGGCTTTCGGTCATGCTGGCGATGCGCACCGTGGTTTCAGGCCGCAACAGCAGCCGCTCTGCCAGTTCGCGGGCGATCACGGTGCCTTCCGATCCCGTGTCGATCAGAAAGGGAAAGGGCCCCTGATTGTTGACGCTCACCGGCACGCGCATGCGCGCCGTGCGATCATAGGTCACGGGCTGGAGCACGGGCAGGGTTGCGGGCTGGGCAGGCGCCTGCGCCTCGGGCGGGGATGCGGGCTGCGCCTGGGCTGCAAAGATCGCGGCACCCGGCAGCAGGGCCAGCGAAAGTATCGCGCGGCCGGATATGCGCAGCATCCTGTCCATGATGACGCATGCTACGCCTGCGCCACTGGCTTGACAATATCGCGATGATCGCGCCGCTCAATCGGGGGCCGCGGCGAGGCGGGCCAGCGCCTCTGCCTCGTCCAGCATCGCATTTTCGGTATCGGCAGACATCACCGATTCGCGCCCGATCAGCACCATCAGCGTGACGGCAAGCGGGCTGAGCCGCGGCAGCGCCCGGTGCAGCATCGTGGCGGCGGCCCGATCGACCAGATCGCCAAGGCGGCCGATATCGGTCATCTTCGCACGCGCATCGGCCCATGCCGCCTCGAGAAGCAGATGATCGGGATCATATTTGCGCAGCACATCGAAGATCAGATCGGTTGAAAAGGCCACTTGCCTGCCGGTCTTGCGCAGGCCGGGCTGGGCCCGCTCCACCATGCCGCTGATCACCGCCACTTCGCGAAAGGCGCGCTTGAGCATGGTCGAATCCTCGGCCCATCGGGCAAATTCATCGGCCATGATGTCTGCGGAAAACAGCGATCCGGGCTCGGCCACAGGGCGCAGCCCCCAGATCGCCAGCGCATAATCGGAAGCAACAAAGCCCAGCGGGGCAAGGCCGCGGGCCTCCATCCGGCGTGTCAGCAGCATCGCCAGCGCCTGATGGGCATTCCAGCCTTCGAACGGATAGGCGACCAGATAGTGCCGCCCTTCGTGCGGGAATGTTTCCACCAGCAGCTGATCGGGCGCCGGCAGCGTCGATTTTTCCGCCTGCAGGGCCAGCCATTCCTGCACATCTGCGGGAAAGCGCGGCCATGCGCTGCGATCATGCAGAAAGGCGCGCACCCGCGCTGCCAGATGCGTCGTCAGCGGCAGGCGCGCGCCCACATAGCTCGGGATGCGCGCGGGCCGGGTCGTCGCCCGAACCTCGATTTCGGTGGCGTGAATGCGCTCCACCTCCAGGCTCATGCCGGCAAAGAAAAACGTGTCTCCCACGCTCAGCGTGCCGGCAAAATATTCCTCCACAGTGCCAAGCCTGCGGCCATTTCTGAAGCGCACATCAAGCGTTGCCGCATCCACGATGGTGCCCGCATTCAGCCGGTGCTGTCGCGCCCGC
>CAZFYJ010000084.1:0-8070 GCA_964523215.1 uncultured Sphingomonadaceae bacterium
TCCCCGTCGATTAGGTCTATCGCAGGCGCACCGTCGCGCGTCGCCTCACGCCTAGCCTCGGGTGTAAACGATCCAGTCGTAATAATGAGCCCTTTGTCGGCTCGGCCTTGCATTGCGCCGCGAAAGTCCCGGACGACACCAGGGCCTACAGTGTCCTTGTATCGTTTACATTGAAAAAGCACGTTGAATGAAACGAGGTTCATTCGGAGAACGCCGTTACCATCAATCCCGCCGTCCCCACTTTTTCCGGTTACCTCAACCTTTACGAAGCCAGCTTCTCGCAATAACCTTTGACTCAATCGTTCAAACGCATCAGCTGGGATAGTCTTGAGCTTCGACAGCAAAACGCTAGACCATTCTACGGCGTCCTCAACCTCTTCGGGGGCATCCAGCGCTGCTTCTGTTTTTTCTTTCGCCTCCTTACGAGCCAAATTGTATGCTTTCACCGCTTCGGCGACACGATTGTGAACGGCAACTTCACCTTCATCAAGCGCGTCCCGTCCACTCTCGGTGATTACCCAAGTACCAGTCTTTTCATTGTTCGTCAGGTCGGCAAGTTTGAGATAGCTTCTGGCCCAAGCAATCCTGTTAGACACGATAGGCGTGCCACTCTTTTTATGTGTTTCTCCAACCTCAGCATCGGTGAAAGCAAAGCGCTCTATCAGTGAAGACTCGATCTCCTGATTTGAAGCCGAGCCCCCTAATTCCTGAAGCAATTTCAAGATTGGATAATAAAAGTCATCCTTTTTGAGGTTTGCTATTTTCACCCCAACAGCCTCTCGTGCACCACCTTGCCGTCCTTCGTCAGCCGGATGGCATCGCCGATTTCCTCGTCCAGCACGGGCTTGCCTGCCTCCTTGTCCCAGAAGGCGGAGAGGAAGTTGAACAGGTTGCGCGCGAACAGCGCCGATGCATCGGCTGGAAGATGCGCAGGCGTGTTGCTATAGCCGATGATCGTGACGCCGTGTTTCATCACGACCTCATCAGCCTTTGACCCTTCCACATTGCCGCCCTGCGCAACCGCCAGATCAAAGATCACTGAACCCGGCTTCATCGTCCTGATCTGCGCGTCCGAAATCAGCCGCGGCGCAGCGCGCCCCGGGATCAGCGCCGTTGTGATGACGATATCCTGCTTGGCGATATGGCCGGAAACCAGCTCGGCCTGCGCCTTCTGGTATTCTTCAGACATTTCGGTGGCATAGCCGCCTGCGCCTTCGCCTTCGATACCGGCCACACTGTCAACGAAGATCGCTTTGGCACCGAGCGATTCAATCTGTTCCTTGGTCGCACTGCGCACGTCGGTGGCCGAGACGACCGCCCCAAGGCGTCTTGCCGTTGCAATCGCCTGCAAGCCGGCAACGCCCACGCCCATGATGAAGATTTTGGCGGCCGTGATCGTGCCCGCCGCGGTCATCATCATGGGAAAGGCGCGGCCATAGGCAGCCGCGCTGTCAATCACGGCCTTGTAGCCTGCCAGATTCGATTGCGAGGACAATATGTCCATCGACTGCGCGCGGGTGATGCGCGGCATGAATTCCATCGCCAGCGCCTCGATGCCAAGCTTGGCATAGTCATCCACCCGCTTGCGCTGGCCGAACGGATCAAGTGCCGCCACAAGCCAGGCGCCTTTTGCCGCAGCCTTCAGCGATGCCGGATCGGGCCCCTGAACGCCAAGAATGATGCCCGCATCCTTCACCACGGCGGCCCGCGTACCCATTGACGCGCCAGCGGCGACATAATCGGCATCGGAAACCGAGGCCGACAGGCCGGCGCCGGCCTCTATGGCAAGCTCGGCACCCAGCGCCACCAGCTTTTTGACCGTTTCCGGAGACGCAGCGACGCGGGTCTCCCCGGCTGCGACCTCTTTGAGAACGGCAATTTTCACGAGATGATCATGATCACGATCATGGCCACGATGGCCGTCAAGATCGTGCCCCATTTCACCAGTGCCAGAAAGCCCGCATAGGTTTTTTCCGCATCCTTCATGCTGTGCTGCGCCATGATACTCCCCATTTTTTGCGCTTTACCGGTGCCGATAATCCATAGGCGAATCGCAACGATACTCAAGAGCTTTGATCAGCCCGCTCAATGCAACAGCGTCAAATGCTGCCTCTGTGCTTAATCGCCCTTTTACCCATGGCTGCTAAAGCCTGTGTCTCCATTAGGGACAAAAAGGGACATCCGGGTGGCCACTCCGCAGGGTATCAAAATGCTGATGCTGGTGGATGATGAGCCGGCACAGCGCCGGTTTATCGCCGCACTTGCCGGGCGCGGCGGCTGGCGCACGATTTTTGCCAGCAGCACCGATATGGCGGTCGCCATGCTCGGCACGCAGGATGGCATGATGCTCGATGCGGTGCTGTTCGATCACAGCGTGCCCGGCTATGACATTGCAGAATTCGTGCATGACATGCGCGAGCGCCGCCCTGCCCTCCCGCTCATATTGCTGACACCGCAGGGCTCGCTCGATATCGCGGTGGAGGCGCTGCGCGCAGGGGCCAGCGATTTCCTGATGAAGCCGGTTGCGCCGAGCCTGCTTCTCGATGCGCTCGATACTGCATCGGGCAGCGATGCGCAGGAGCGGGCGCTGGCGCCATTTTCCGAAAAGCTCTCACCAGCGCTCCCTTTTGACGAGATGATTGGCTCATCATCGGCATTCCGCGCAACACTGGCGATCGGCGCCAAGGCGGCACGGACCCGCGCCTCGATCGTGCTGGAGGCAGAGCGCGGGGCCGGCAGCCATGTTCTGGCCATGGCGATCCACATGGCGAGCGCCCGCGCCAAAGGCCCGTTCACAACGGTGGACTGCCGCGAAATTGCGGAAAATCTGATCGCCTCGACCCTGTTTGGGCATGTTCGCGGCGCATTTCCCGGCGCGTTCGACGATCAACCGGGCAAACTCGTGGCGGCATCAGGGGGCACACTCTATCTCGCCGGAATTGAGCATCTGCCCGAAGACGCGCAGCTGCGGCTCGTCGAGCATGTCGAAACCGGCGAGGTGCAGCAAATCGGGGGCGCGCTGCGGACACCATCCGATGTGCGCATCATTGCAGGCGCAACCCCGGAGCTGCCCGGCATGGTGCAGGCCGGCCAATTTCGCGAAGATCTCTATTATCGGCTGGCCCAGGTGCATATCGCCATACCGCCGCTGCGCGAACGATCGGGCGATCTTGTCGCGCTCGTGCGGCATCTGCTCGCACGGCTGGGTGCCTATCCCGGCATGCGCAGCCTTGGCATCACCGATGAGGCGCTCTCGTTGCTGGCTGCCTATCGCTGGCCGCACAATGTGCGCCAGCTGCACGATGTGCTGTTTCGGGCGGCCTTGTCATGCGAAGGCGATGCCATCACGGCGAACGAACTGCAGGCCATATCGCTGTGGCAGAGCACGACGCCGCTCAGCGGCATGGCAGGCACCGGTGCCGGCTTGGGCACGGCGAGCGACGGCATCGGTGTGATGCTCTACAGCAATGATGGGCATTTGCGTCCGCTGGACGATATCGAGGCCGATGTCATCCGCCTCGCCATCGGCCACTATCGCGGCCGCATGTCGGAGGTTGCCCGCAGGCTCGGCATTGGCCGCTCGACGCTCTATCGCAAGCTCGCCGATCTCGGCATCGATACTGCCGCCTGAGGCATCACATCGCTGCCTGGGGCATCAGGCCCGAGGATGGGCAGGCGTTACAATTCCGAATTGATCAGGCGCTCACAGGGGAGGTGCAAGCGCCGCATCACGCAGGCCACGCCAGATTTTGAGGGCCTGCGCGGTTTCCGCCACATCGTGCACACGGATGATCTGAGCGCCCTGCCCTGCTCCCTTCAGCGCAGCGGCAAGGCTGCCGCCAAGGCGCTGGTCAACCGGCGCTTCGCCGGCGAGCGCGCCAATGAAGCGCTTTCGGCTGGCACCAAGCAGCAGCGGGCACCCCAGCGTGTGAAACAGGGCCAGCCCGTTCAGCAGCGCCAGATTGTCGGCGACATTCTTGCCAAAGCCGATACCCGGATCGACAATCAGGCGGCTGCGCGCGATACCCGCCGCAGCAAGCGCCGAAATCCGCGCGTCCAGCCAATCATAAACATCAAGCAGCGGGTCGGCATATCCTGGGCTTTCGTGCCCCTCGCCTCCCGGCCAATGCATGATGACGATCGGGCAGCTTTGCTGCGCCAGCCAGCCGGGTGCCATCTCGTCAAATGTGAGGGCCGAAACATCATTGACCATAGAAGCCCCGGCGGCGAGCGCTGCCTGCATCACGGCAAGCTTGCGCGTATCCGCCGAGATGGCGACGCCGGCGCGCCCGAGACGCGAGATCACAGGCTGCACGCGGGCAATCTCATCGCCTTCGAAGAGCGGTGGGCCGCTGCCCGGCCGGGTCGATTCTCCGCCGACATCGATCAGCGCGGCACCCGCTGCCGCCATGGCAACACCTGCCGCGGCGGCTGCATCGGCATCCCCGCCATGCGTGCCACCATCGGAAAAACTGTCTGGCGTGACATTCAGCACGCCCATGATCTGCGGCTGATCGAGCCGGATTGTGCGCTCGCCCAAAGTCAGGGCGGCGCGAGGCGATGTGGCCGCAGCCATCTGCGCCTCCACGCGTGCGCGCTGCTCAGCGCTGAGCCCGCCCAGTGCTTCTTCGACCCGATCGACAGGCACCAGCCAGCTCGCACGATAGCCGCCTTCGGCGCGCGCGATCACGTCCCACAGGGCAAAGAATTGCAGCCCGCCGGCAAGCCGGGCAAATTGGCCATCAAAGCCGAAAGGGGCATCAATGAAGCCCGTTGGCCGGCAATAAAGCTTGGCACCAGGCGGCGGAGCAATCATGGCTGGGTCAACAGCAGGTAATTCTGGCGCTGGGCATCGATCGGCATCAGCCCCTGTTCGGTCTCCATGTGCCAGAAGGTCCAGCCATTGCAGCTTGGCGCACCCTGCACCCGCGCACCAACCATGTGGATCGATCCTGCATGCGCACCACAGACCAGCGATCCATCGGCGCGCACGCTGGCCTGCCACCGCCGCTTGCTGTCCGTCAGCAGCGATCCGGCCGGGATCATGCCGTTTTCGATCAATGTTCCAAAGGCCACACGCGGCGCAGCCTTGGGGGATTGCATGGTGGCAAGCGCGCTCTCATCAAGCGGAAGCGCACTTGCAATGCGTTCCTGCGCCACGTCGATATAGGCAGGTTCGCGTTCAATGCCGATCCACCGTCGGCCAAGCCGCCTTGCCACAGCGCCTGTCGTTCCGGTGCCGAAAAAGGGATCCAGCACAATATCCCCCGGCTTCGTGCAGGCCAGCAAAATGCGATAGAGCAGGGCTTCCGGCTTTTGCGTGGGATGCGCCTTCACGCCATTCTTCTTGAGGCGTTCCGGCCCGCTGCAAATGGGAAACAGCCAGTCCGATCGCATTTGCAGCTCATCGTTCAGCGTTTTCATCGCCCGGTAATTGAATGTGTAGCGGGCTTTTTCATCATGCGCCGCCCAAATCAGCGTTTCATGCGCATTGGTGAAACGGGTGCCCTTGAAATTGGGCATCGGATTGGATTTGCGCCAGATGATATCGTTCAGGATCCAGAAGCCCGCATCCTGGACCGCAGTGCCAACCCGGAAGATATTGTGATAACTGCCGATCACCCACAGGCTGCCACTCGGCTTCAGAATGCGGCGCGCCTCGCCCAACCATGCTCGGGTGAAGCTGTCATAGGCACCAAGGCTGTCAAATTTGTCCCAGTCATCGTCAACTGCATCGACCTGGCTGCCATCGGGGCGATGCAGATCGCCCCCTAGCTGCAGATTATAGGGCGGATCGGCAAAGATCATATCGATGCAGCCATCCGGCAGGCGGCGCATCTGATCCACGCAATCGCCCTGCAAGATGCGCGAAAGCGGCAGCTGCATTGCCCCGCCCTCAGCCTTTTTCACCCGCTGCAGTACACCCATGTCGTCGCCCTCTTCCGGTCGCTTCGCCACCCCAAGCGCCGGTGGTGAGTCATGCAGAGTCCGGCGTCAAGCCAGAGGGTTAAGAAAAACAGTTAACAATCCCGTTAACATGGCGAGAACGAAATGAGTCCATCACGAGATGCAGTGGTCGGCCCGGTGCAGGGCCCCAAGCGATGGTGTGTTGCCGCGAAGACTCACAAGTCCAAAAAAAGCTGCGCCACCGGGGCAAAGCTGCGCCGGTGAAGCGGCGTCGGCCCGCGTTCGCGCAGCGCGGCCAGATGTGCGGCTGCGCCATAGCCCTTGTTCGAGGCCCAGCCATAGCCAGGATAGAGCATATCGGCCGCCTTCATGATCCTGTCGCGGTGCTCCTTGGCGATGATGCTCGCTGCCGAAATGCACGGGTGGAGCGCATCGCCGCCAATCACGGCGCGGGACGGATAGGGCCAGTGCGGCAGCCGGTTGCCATCGACAAGTATCTGCGGGCACGCCCGCCCACTGCCCGCTTCCTGCTGTGCAAAGGCCGAAAGCAAAGCCTCCACGGCGCGGCGCATGGCGAGCATGGTGGCCTGCAGGATGTTCAGCTGATCAATCTCGGCAACGCTTGCCTCAGCCACGGCCCACTGGCAGCGCGCCTTGATCTCGCACTCAAGCCTCGCGCGCCTCGCCGGCGAGAGCTTCTTGCTGTCGTCCAGCCCATCAATGCCGCCATTGCACACCACCACCGCGGCGGCGACCACTGGCCCTGCCAGCGGCCCTCTGCCTGCTTCATCGACGCCGATGATCACCATAGGTTACTGATTTCGTGCAACAGCGTTTCAGGAAACCGCTCTTCCACCGCTGCTTGCATCTTTGCGAGCAGCCCTCGATCATCTCATTTCTCAAACACATGGTTGCGGGTTGCCTCGTCGGGCCACTTTGCAATGGCGTAATGCGTTCCATCCTGCGCGAGGAACAATGCGGATCCCAACGCACCATAAGGAATGAGGGCTCTGGTGGTCTGCTCCCAAGCACTGGTGAAGCTTTCGATATGGTCCGCCTTAAGCCGCCAGCGATAAATGATGACGATCATCCAACCTTCCCCTAAATCCGCCACGGCGGATAGCGCCGGTTTTTGCCCGCATGATAGAGGCACACGGCATTGCCAGCCGGGTCGCTGAGACGCGCCTCGCGCCAGCCCCAGCTTTCATCCTGCGGCATCTGATCAAAGAGAAGGCCTGCGCCAGCCAGCTCGGCCACCCATGGATCGAGCCGATGACTTTCGAAATAGACCACCGTTTCAGAGACCGGCGCGTCACCCGCATGGATGGAAAAGGTGGCACCATTCGCCGCTTCAAACCGGGCATAGCCGTTTTCCGGGCTGTCGACGATCTGGCGCAGGCCCAGCGCGGTGTAGAAATCGACCGACGCGCCATAATCGCGTGCAGCGACGGTTATCTGATTGAGCGATGGCCCTCGCGGCAATGCATCTTCATCCCGCAAATCTTGCACTGCCTGATGCCCCAGCGGGCCGTGACCGCCGCCAAAGCCCGGCGCTTCGAGGATCGCGAGACGGACGAAGCGGATTGCCTGCTCAAACGCTGCCCCCATCGGCAACCCTGCGCCCAATCCGGTCGTCAGCGCTGCGGCAAAGGTGCAGCCGGTGCCATGCGTGCTGGTCGTGTCGAGGCGCTTGCCCTCGAGGTGGCGCAGCACCTCGCCGGAGGGCGCAATCAAGCGGTCGACAATGGTGGCCCCGTCGCCATGCCCGCCCTTCAAGGCAAGATGGCAGCCATGCCGCATGATCGCTGCCGGGCCGCCCAGCGCCTCGGCTTCGGGAATATTGGGTGTGGTCACCAAAGCCAGCTCCATCAGCCGCCCGAATGCGGCAATGGTGCGCGCGTCCGCCAGCGCCGCGCCACTGGTGGCAATCATCACGGGATCAAACACGATTGGCACGCCAAGCGGCTCCAGCCGGCCCGCCACGACATTGGCAATGTCCGGGCTCCCCAGCATCCCGATCTTCACCGCATCGACCCCGATATCGCTCACCACGCTGTCGATCTGCGCAGCCACCATGTCGGGCGGCACGGGGTGAACCGCCTGCACGCCGATGGTGTTTTGTGCCGTAATCGCGGTGATCGCCGTCATTGCGTAGCCGCCGAG
>CAZFYJ010000085.1:0-7960 GCA_964523215.1 uncultured Sphingomonadaceae bacterium
GTCCGGCTTGCCGAAATCCTGCGGGCCTGCGGCCGGCCCCCGCCCTTTCCAATCGCCAAAATACCGGGCGATGAGACTTTCGACCAACTTGGGATCAATATCCCCCGCCACGGCGATCGTCATCTTTTCGGGGCGATAAAAGCGATCGTGAAAATCCCGCAGCCGCTCTGGCGTTGCCTGCGCCAATGTCTCCAGCGTGCCGCCGGTTCGTGCGCTGCCAAGCTTTGTGCCGGCAAACAGATGCTCGCGCGTGCTATCGGAAACGCGGCCGGCCGGGCCAAAGCTCTCGCGCAATTCGGCAAGGACGACTTTGCGCTCGCTATCCACGGTGTTCGCATCGATCCGCGGATTGCGCATCATGCCCGCCAGCAGGCCCATGCTCTCGTCAAGCTTGTCAAAGGTGATGCTGGGCAGATCGAGCTGGTAGACCGTCTGGCTCGGCGTTGTCATGGCGTTGCTGTCTGATCCGAAGGTCGCACCCAGGCGCTGCCAGGTGCGCTTGATTTCGCCATCATCCACCTTGTCGGTGCCGCGAAAGCTCAAATGCTCGAGAAAATGGGCAAAGCCGCTTTCTTCGGGCCGCTCCATCATCGCGCCGACATCAACACGCACGCGAATCGAAATCTGGCCCGCCGGCACGTCATTGTGACGCACGGCATAGCGCAGCCCATTTTTCATGGTGCCGAACTGCCAGCCCTTGTCCTGCGGAATGTCGCTGCCTTCATACAGCCAGGGACGGCGGTCCGCGATGTGCTCTTCCCCGGTGGGCGTTGCGGTGACCGTTGCTGTGGGCAGCATTTGCGGGGAAGGATTACTGCCGCGCTGCTGCGCCTGCGCAGATGCGTGGTTTGGCACCAGCCCGATCAGCAATGTGCCCGCCAGCAGAGCGGCGCGCAGGGGGGACATGGGGCGGCGGGCATGGTGGGAGCCAGGGGAGTGCATCATGCAACAAGGTATAAGCGGCCCAAAGCTTTCCCGACAATGAATAAATGCGAAGCGGCGAGGCGCATGTCTTCGATTGCCCTGATTTTCTGCAGCTGCTAGCGCATGCGCCATGAAAATTGCCCTGCTGCAGATGACAAGCGGCACCGATCGGGCGGCGAACGGCTCCGTGATCTGTGCGGCAATGGAAGCGGCGGCCGCCAATGGCGCTGCCATGCTGTTCACCCCTGAAATGGCCTGCCTGCTTGATCGCGATCGCAGCCGCGCTGCGGTCCAGCTGACCCAGGCGGCACAAGCGGCGCAGCTGGCCACGCTGCAGGCCGCGGCGCGCAAGGCGGGCATCTGGGCGCAGATCGGCATGCCGTGGTGCCCCGATGATCGCGATGGCACAGGCGAAGATGATGCCGCATCCGGGCGGCTGCGCAACCGCAGCATCCTGATCGACAATGAAGGCGAGGTCCGCGCTGTCTATGACAAAATCCATCTCTTCGATGTCAGTCTGCCAAGCGGGGAGGCCTGGCGCGAATCCGCTGCATATGCGGCAGGAACCGCGGCGCAGCTGGCGGATACGCCGGCCGGCAGGCTTGGCTTGAGCATCTGCTATGATGTCCGCTTTTCCAGCCTCTATGCAGAGCTGCGGGCAGGCGGGGCAGAGCTGATCAGCGTGCCTGCGGCGTTCACGCAGAGCACGGGCGCCGCACATTGGCATGTGCTGTTGCGGGCTCGCGCCATCGAAACGCAATGCTGGATCGTCGCGCCTGCGCAGTGCGGCGTGCATGAAGACGGGCGCGCAACCTATGGGCACAGCCTGGTCGTCGATCCATGGGGTGAGGTGCTGCTTGATATGGGCACGCAGCCCGGGCTGGGATATGCCCTGATCGATGCCAGCCGCACCCATGATGTGCGCGCTGCCATCCCCATGGCCGAAAATGCCCGCAGCATTGGCGCAGCGCAGCTGGCCGCCGACGAACGCTAGCTGGCCTCGTCGCTGGCTTTGTCGCTCGACCCCCTAAAGGCGCGGCAGGGTGACTCCGCGTTGCCCCATATACTTCCCCGCACGATCGGCATAGCTGGTTTCGCACGGTTCGTTGCCCTGCAGAAACAGAAACTGGCAGGCGCCTTCATTGGCATAGATTTTGGCAGGCAGCGGCGTGGTATTCGAAAATTCGAGCGTCACATGCCCCTCCCATCCCGGCTCCAGCGGGGTCACATTGACGATGATGCCGCACCGCGCATAGGTCGATTTGCCGAGGCAGATCACCAGCACATCGCGTGGAATGCGGAAATATTCGACCGTGCGGGCAAGCGCAAAGCTGTTTGGCGGAATGATGCACATGTCGGTTTTGACATCGACAAAGCTCTGCGGATCAAACTGCTTGGGATCGACCACAGTCGAATGCACATTGGTGAAGATCTTGAATTCATCGGCCACGCGCGCATCATAGCCATAGGATGAAAGCCCGTATGAAATGCAGCCGTCGCGCCGCTGCGCCTCCACAAATGGCTCAATCATGTGCTGGCTGCGCGCGGCGTCCCTGATCCAGCGGTCAGACAAGATGGCCATGACGTTCCTCTCTATCCTCGTAACATGCGGTGTCGCGCGGCTCAGCCCAGGCCCAGATCGCCGGGGCCGAAGCTGTGGGGCAGGAGGCTGCTGATGCGATGCGTTTCATACCCCTCCCCTTCAGCACCCGCGCAAAAGACGGGGATATCGACCGCCGACCAATGCGCCGCTTCGGCAATCATCTGGCGGCAACGCCCGCAGGGGCGCACCGGGTCTGTCCCGCTGATGCCGCCATCCGCAAGCATCCCGCCCACAATTGCGATCGCGCGCACCTGGCGCAGGCCGCCGCGCGCCGCCACGCTCCCAAGTGTCACCGCTTCGGCGCAAAGGGTGAGGCCATAGCTTGCATTTTCAAGATTGCAGCCAGACAGGATGGCACCATCGGCGAGCAGAATCGCGGCACCAACGCCAAAGCCGGAATAAGGCGCATGCGCATGGGCCGCCACCTTGCGCGCCGCCGCAATCAGCGGCGCCGGATCCATATCAGCCAGGTCAATATCGGCTGGAACAACATCTGTGGGCGTGATGGCGGTCATGAACGGGGGGCTACCACGTTCCAGCCAACCATGCCATCCACGCCGCCGATGCGGCGAAAGCGGTTTGCCTGCCACATCACCCATGGCCGCGCGCCATAATCGGGGGCAAGAAAATCGCGGCGCAGCCACAATGTTCGATTGATGGCGCTGCTCAGCCGATAGCGTTCCTCGATGGCCGGGCTGGGCGCGAGCAGCGCCTGCTTTCCCACATGCGCCTCGATCTGGTTCAGAAAAGTGGTCAGTTCGCTGATCAGCAGCGCGCGTGTCGGCGGCGTTGCGCACGCACTGTCCTCGTCGATCAGCACAGCCGGCGGCAGCGCATGCGGATCGCGCGGCACGAACAGATCGAAATTGGCGCTCTGCTCGCTCGCAAGTGCGCACAGCGCATAAACATGCACAGCGCCATAAGGCATGTCAGCCGCCAGAGCGCCTTCCCGATTGGCCGCAAAATGCGGATTGCGCCCCTTTTCTCCGGATGTCGCGACCAGATAGGCAAAATCGGCACCGGCAACCTCGAGCGCCCCCCATCGCACCAGGCCATTTTCGGCAGTGATGATGGGGCCTTGCGAAGGATAGGCGTCTGCATCCGGGCTCCAGCGGCTCACGCCATAGGCCATGGCGGCCCCAAGGCCGAGCAGCAGGGCAAGCGCAATGCCCAGGCGGCGTGTGCGCGGCACCGCCATCACCCCTTGAAGTGCAACACGCAGATCAGCGTGAACAGGCGCCGCGCCGTATCGAAATCGAGCTCGATCTTGCCATTCAGGGCATCGAGCAGGATTTCGGACCCTTCATTGTGCAGGCCGCGCCGCGCCATGTCCACGGCTTCGATCTGTGCTGCAACCGATGTGCGCACGGCCTGAAAATAGGATTGGCAGATTGCAAAATAATCCCTGATGAGCCGACGGAAACGCCCCATGCCGAGAATCACGGCCTCCACTGGCTCGCCCTGATCATCGCGCATGTCGATGACAAGGCGGCCCTCCTCTGCGCGCAAATGGAGTCGCCACGGCCCGGCATAGCCATCGGCGCGCATGCGCACTGGTCGCAGATACCCTGTTTCGATGAGATCAAAAATGGCGACCCGCCGTTCCTGCTCCACATCGTCGCTGCGCCGGATGATTGTCGCCTCATCGAGCACAACCTCGACGATGCGGTGGCTCTGCGGCGGATGATGCGGCGTTGGCGCGGATGCACCTTCGGCATTGGCTGCATCAGCGCCCACGCCTGCCTGTTTCGCCCGATGTGACGACCCGCCATCCATTTCATCGCTATGCGCAAGCGCTGGTTGAAGGGCAAGAGGGGTGATTGACGAAATAATCCCCAGCTTCCTGTGGCGGCTGTGGATGAGTGCTGGCAAAAGGATTGCCGCAGTGCCTTGAAACCGACATGGAGCGCCATGGCCATTCTTCCTTTCCCAGGCGGCGATTCCACCGCCACCACAGCCCAGCTGCCCGCCAATATCGAGGCTGAAGCCGCGTTTCTCGGCGCCTTGCTGATCGACAACCGCATTGGCGAAGACCTGCCCATCGCTTTGCGGCCCGAACATTTCTTCGAGCCTTTGCACGCGCGCATGTTCCAGCAGATCATGACACTGCTTGATCGCGGTTCGGTGGTCACCGCCGTGACCCTGAAGCCCTATTTCGACAATGACGAGGCCATGAAGGGCCTGGGTGGCCAGGCCTATCTGGCACAGCTGACCGCAAGCGGGGCCGGGCTGATCGGCGCGCATGATTTCGCCCGGCAGATTTACGATCTGGCCCTGCTTCGCGAGCTGGTGGGCGTCGGGCGCACGCTGGTGGAGCGGGCGACCGACACCAGCGAGGATGTGGACCCGATGCGCCAGATCGAAGAGGCCGAAAGCGCGCTTTATCGCGTTGCAGGCGGGGAGGCAGAGCTGGGAGCCGTGAAGAATTTCGGCGCGGCGAGCCTCGAGGTGATCCGCCGCGCAGAGCGCGCACTGAACAGCGGCGGTCATTTTTCGGGCGTGACGACGGGCCTTTCCGGGCTCAACCGCATGTCCGGCGGGTTGCAGCAGAGCGATCTCGTCATCCTCGCTGGCCGCCCCGGCATGGGCAAGACGGCACTGGCCACCAACATCGCCTTCAATGCGGCACGCCGCTTTCAGCGCGACGAGGCCGATGGCGTGGCGCCCGAAAAGAATATGGGCGCACGCGTCGCCTTTTTCAGCCTCGAAATGTCGGCGGATCAGCTGGCGACACGCATCATGGTGGAGCAATCCGGGGTTGATGCCCGTTCGCTGCGGCAAGGCTCGCTCAGCCGGGAGGATTTTCACAATTTGAGCCGCGCCAGCCAGGATCTCTACGATCTGCCCATCTTCATCGACGACACCCCCGGCCTCAGCATTGCGGGCCTGCGCGCGCGGGCCCGGCGCATGCAACGGCGGCATGGCATTGGCCTCATCATCGTCGATTATCTGCAGCTGCTCGGCGGCTCGGCCAAGGCGGGCGACAACCGCGTGCAGGAAATTTCGGAGATTTCGCGCGGGCTGAAGACACTCGCGAAGGAACTGAACGTCCCGGTGCTGGCGCTTTCGCAGCTCAGCCGCCAGGTCGAAAGCCGCGAGGACAAACGCCCGCAGCTTTCGGATCTGCGCGAATCGGGATCGATCGAGCAGGATGCAGATATTGTGCTGTTTGTGTTCCGCGAAGAATATTATGTGCTGGCCAGCCGCCCGAAAACCCCGCGCGAGGGCGATGTTGCCGCCGAAGAGGCCTTTCGCAAATGGCATGATGAAAAGCTGACACCCGTCGAAAATCGGGCTGAAGTCATCATCGGGAAAAACCGGCACGGCGCGACAGGCACAGTCGATCTGGTGTTCGAAGCGCGGATCACCCGGTTCAGCGATCTGGCTGAAGAAAGCTATGAAAGCTATGTTTCGGATTAGCCTTGCCCGCTCGCAGGCGGCGCCGGATCAGCAAAAAAGGCCCCGGCGCAATGCCGGGGCCTCTCCATGTCAGGTCATGGCCAGGCCAGCTGATCAGGCCAGATCATAACGATCGGCGTTCATCACCTTGGCCCACGCCTTGACAAAGGTTGCGACAAAATGCGCCTCGGCATCGTCGGTTGCGTAGACTTCGGCCAGCGCCCGCAGCTGCGAGTTTGATCCGAAGATCAGATCGACGCGCGTTGCGGACCATGCCTTTTCGCCCGTCGTCCGATCGCGGGCTTCATAGACACCGCCATCGACCGATGCCCACTTCATCGCCGTGCTCGCGGCCAGCAGATTGCGGAAGAAATCGTTCGACAGCGTTCCCACACGATGCGTGAACACGCCGTGCGGCGCATCACCATGATTGGCGCCGAGCACGCGCAGGCCGCCGACAAGCGCTGTCATCTCCGGTGCCGTCAGGCCCAGCAGATGCGCCTTGTCCACCAGCAATTCCTCGGCCGACAGCCGCTGATCGCCGGAAAGATAGTTGCGGAAACCATCAGCCTTCGGCTCCAGCACGGCAAAGCTGTGCGCATCCGTCTGCTCCTGGCTCGCATCGGTACGGCCTGGCGTAAACGGCACCGTCACATCATGCCCGCCCTGCTTGGCTGCAGCCTCGACCGCCGCGGTGCCGCCAAGCACGATCAGATCGGCAAGCGACACTTTTTTCGGGGCCGAACGCGCATTGAATGCGGTCTGGATGGCGGCAAGCACATCAAGCGCTTTTGCCAGCTCGGCCGGCTCATTCGCTGCCCAATCCTTCTGCGGGGCAAGGCGGATGCGGGCACCATTGGCCCCGCCGCGCTTGTCCGTATGGCGATAGGTGGACGCAGAGGCCCAGGCCGTCTTCACCAGACGGGCAATGGACAGGCCAGAGCCCAGGATTTCCGCTTTCAGCGCCGCGATGTCCGCCGCATCGATCAGCGGGTGATCGACAGCGGGAACGGGATCCTGCCAGATGCGCGGTTCGGCCGGCACTTCCTTGCCCAGATAGCGGTTGATCGGGCCCATGTCGCGGTGCGTGAGCTTGTACCACGCTTCGCCAAAGGCCTTGGTCAGCTGATCCGGATTCTCATAGAAACGCCGGGCAATGGGCTCATAAACCGGATCAAAGCGCAGCGCGAGATCGGCCGTGGTCATCATCGGGGCGTGCCGCCGTGTCGGATCATGGGCATCGGGCACGATTCCCTGCGCCTCGGGGTTTTTGGGTGTCCACTGAAAGGCACCGGCCGGGCTCTTCGTCAGCTCCCAATCAAATTCGAACAGGTTTTTGAGATAGTTATTGTCCCACTGCGTCGGGGTTTCCGTCCAGGCGCCCTCAATGCCGCTGGTGATGGCATCGACGCCAACCCCGCTGCCATGGGCGCTCAGCCAGCCCATGCCCTGTGCCTCGATGGGCGCACCTTCCGGCTCCGGGCCGACGAGCGCGGCATCTCCTGCACCATGCGCCTTGCCAAAGGCATGGCCGCCCGCCACCAGCGCGACCGTCTCTTCATCGTTCATCGCCATGCGTGCGAAGGTCTCGCGGATGTCGCGCGCCGATTTCAGCGGATCGGGCTCGCCATTGGGGCCTTGCGGGTTCACATAGATGAGGCCCATTTGCACGGCGGCCAGCGGGTCGGCCAAATGCCGATCGCCGCTGTAACGCTCATCGCCGAGCCACTCATTCTCCATGCCCCAGTCAATATCGGCTTCCGGTTCCCAGATGTCGTCACGGCCACCGCCAAAGCCAACAGTCTTGAAACCCATCGATTCAAGCGCGCAGTTGCCCGCCAGGATCATGAGGTCTGCCCAGCTGATCTGCCGGCCATATTTCGCCTTGACGGGCCACAGCAGCATGCGCGCCTTGTCCAGATTGCCGTTATCCGGCCAGCTGTTGAGCGGCGCAAAGCGCTGGTTGCCGGTGCCGCCGCCGCCACGCCCGTCATAAATGCGATAGGTGCCGGCCGCGTGCCAGGCCATGCGGAT